>JAZQZK010000195.1:0-5853 GCA_045634025.1 Candidatus Scatosoma sp. | reverse complement strand
AAGCTGACAGAAAGGCAAACGACGCTACTGAAAACAGCATCTTGAACGCAATCGCGGCAAACACCGAAGTTGAAATTCCCCAAGCAATGATCGAAAGAGAAATTGACGGTCTCGTTCAAAAGTTCGAATATCAACTTATGTACCAAGGTTTGAGACTTCAAGACTACCTTGGTTTCTTGAAGGTTACGATGAGCGATTTCAGAAAGAACTACGAAGAGCAAGCAACGCAAAACGTGAAGAACCAACTCATCATCTCCAAGCTCATCGAAGAAGAAAAAATCGAAGCTACGGAAGAAGAAGTCAACGCTCAAATCGAAAAGCAAGCTGCGTCCGTTGAAAAGTCTTTCGAAGACTACAAGAATGGTATGGACCCTCGTCAAATCGACTATATCCGCAGCGATATCATCATCACCAAGCTCTTCGATACGTTGAAGGCTAACAATGAAATGTACGTGGAGGAATCCAAATAATGGAAAAGAACGTGCTCGTTCCTTACGTCGTCGAACGCACTTCGACGGGCGAACGCTCTTACGATCTTTACTCTAGACTTTTAGAGGATAGAATTATTCTCTTGAGCGGAGAAATCAACGACGCAGTGGCTAACACCATCGTCGCGCAACTTATCTATCTTGAAGGCAAAGACCCTTCGAAGGATATAAATCTCTATATCAACTCCCCCGGCGGAAGCGTGTCGGCTGGTATGGCGATTTACGATACCATGAACTATATCAAATGCGACGTTTCTACTATCTGTATCGGGCTTGCAGCGTCCATGGGCGCATTCTTGCTTTCGAGCGGCGCAAGGGGTAAGCGTTTTGCCCTTCCCAACTCTGAAATCATGATCCACCAACCCCTTGGCGGAGCGCAAGGTCAAGCTAGCGACATCAAAATCCAAGCCGAGCATATCCTTCGCACGAAGGCAAAGCTCAACCGTATCTTATCCGAGAACACGGGCAAGGACCTTGCATCTATCGAACGCGACACCGACAGAGATTATTATATGTCCGCCGAAGAAGCAAGACTTTACGGCTTGATTGATAGAGTATTCGTAAGAAGATAATCGCTTAACTAAAGGTTTAACCCTTTTAGTTTGGAAGCTTTCTTTCAAACGACCGCGCAAAATTTTGACGGCGTTAGTCAAAATTTGGCGCCTTATTTTTCCATTTTTATAATCATTCATCTCATACCTGCCCTATTCGTTTTACTTTCGTAACCGAATAACGCAAGCTTGGAAACCGAGAAAGGCAGGGCTACCCGACCAACTCGTGGAGCGTTGGAGGCGCAAGCAGTTCAAGGCGAGCGAGGAAAACTTGAGGGAGTTTACTTGAACGTAAATGACCGAAGGTTGCCACAGCTCAACGCCGAAATGCGACGCATATACAACGCGACTATTTATGATATATCGGAGATAATATATATGACTCAACGTGAAAAACATTGTTCATTTTGCGGAAAAGACCGCGAGCAGACAAAACTACTCATCGACGGACCTGACGGCGTTTGCATTTGCGACGAATGTATTTCTATTTGCAATTCTATGCTCGAAGAATCGGACGACGTTACGACGAACTCAGGCGAGCAAGTAGCATTGAAAAAACCTGCCGAACTCAAAGCCGAACTCGATAAATATATCGTAGGTCAAGACAAAGCCAAGCGCGTACTGTCCGTTGCCGTTTATAACCATTATAAACGCATCAACGCGGTTGCGAACAAGTCCAAAAAGGACGACGACGGCGTAGAGATTGAAAAGAGCAATATTCTCTTGCTCGGCCCTACGGGTAGCGGTAAAACCTTGCTTGCAAGAACGCTTGCTAAAATTCTCAACGTACCGTTCGCAACGTCGGACGCAACCACGCTCACCGAAGCAGGCTACGTTGGTGAAGACGTTGAAAATATCCTTTTGAAGCTTATCCAAAACGCCGATTTCGATATCGACCGCGCGCAACGCGGGATTATCTATATCGACGAAATTGATAAAATCTCCAGAAAGAGCGAAAACGTTTCCATCACGCGCGACGTTTCAGGCGAAGGCGTACAACAAGCGCTTTTGAAGATTATCGAAAGCACGACGGCAAACGTACCACCCCAAGGCGGAAGAAAACACCCCAACCAAGAATGCTTGAGAATCGACACCACGAACATTCTCTTCATCTGCGGTGGCGCGTTCGTTGGTCTTGACAAAATCGTTTCCTCGAGAAAAAGCTCGGCATCGCTCGGTTTCGGCGGTAAAGTCCGCTCTTCTAATGAAGAAGCCGATTACAGTATGCTCGACGACGTAAAACCCCAAGACTTAACGAAGTTCGGGCTTATCCCTGAATTCGTTGGCAGACTTCCTATCGTCGTCAACCTTAACCCGCTCGACGAAGACGCGCTCGTGAAGATTTTGACCGAGCCGAAAAACGCTATCATTAAGCAATACCAAAAACTCGTCGGCTACGACGGCGTGAAACTCACGGTAGAAGACGATGCCGTCCGCGAAATCGCGCAAACGGCTATCCGCTTAAAGACAGGCGCGCGTGGTCTTCGTACCATTATCGAAAGCATTATGACGGAAGTTATGTATAAAATCCCGTCCGAAGAAAACGTGGAAGAAGTGGTGATTACCAAGTCCTGCTTGACGGACAACGAGCCACCGAAACTTATCTACAAAAACATCGCGTAAATAAAAAAGCAATATTAAAAACCGAGCAAAGGCGCGTATCTCATAGTGATTTTTTAGAACATTATAAAAGAGTAGCAAAAATTTTGCTACTCTTTACTTTTTTGCTTTGCAAAACACACAACTTTGCTTGCAAAGTATAGTGTGCTACACTTTGAACTTTGTTAAATATTATCAATAATGAATTTGTCAATACCAAATAATTTCTTTATTTTTTATAGGATTATTTTTATAAATTCTTGCATATTAGTTATTCTCGTCAAGTTTGTTTTGAATAAGCGTTCTTGCTTGTTCGGCAAGGTCGTGCGAAGTCATTTTTTCTTCGATAGGGAGTACGCCTAAAATATCAAATTTAACGATAGATTTTTTGAAGGGGGCTTTATTTTTAATCTCGCCTTGACCCGTCATGCAGGCAACGACGACGGGTACGTTTGCTTTCAACGCCACCTTAAACACGCCGTCGTGGAAGGGTAAAAGCTCGCCAGAGAAACTACGCATACCTTCGGGATATACGCCCATCGAGCCCTCGTCGTTTTTAATGTACTCCACCGCCTTGTTTAAGGTCTTTAAGGAACTTCTCACGTTATCGCGGTCAATTGCCAAAAATTTCATACGATGCATGAAACGGCCTAAAATGGGGCGGTCGAAGTTTTGGGGCTTGGAGATAAAATTGATATCGTACTTACCGAGTACACCACGCACGATTACGGGGTCGAAGTTGGAAACGTGGTTGCTTACGAACAAAAATCTACTGTCCGTAGGGATTTTTTCCACGCCCGTCATAACCACTTTCACGTTGATAAGTTTCAAGAATAACCAAACGCTATAATTCAAGAATTTTTCATAGAACCTGTTCGTGCGTTCGTATTCCTTTTTCGGATTAACGACAAGCGCCATTATCAAGATAAGTAGCATATGGCAAACGGCGTACGCCAAAACCAAGCCCACGATAGATAAAAGTACTATGCCAAAAATTTCTAAACCGTTCATATTCTTTTTCCTTTGTCTTTTTGTAGTGTAGTTTTATATTTTTTAATCGAGTTTCTCGTCTAATTCTAAAGCCGCGTCGTAGTCTTCTTTGGTGATTCTATCGTCTTTTAATAAATTATCCGCGTAGCTTTCCGTTCTCGTTTTACCCATATAAAAATCGTCTTCAGCGCGGATTTTTTTCAAGAGCCAAGCAAAGAAAATCCTACAATCACCAAAGAAACTATACGTCCACGCGTACTTTCTATCCGACAAGAACATCTCTTCGTAGGTGACTTCTTCGTCGCCCCTTAACACGAGCGGATTGATAAGCCCTGCGCGTACCATAAACCTATCTTTTTCCACGTCCGTTTCCACGAACTCCGCTTCCGAACGGAGCAACGGTTTGACGCCGATAAAACTGATTTTACCTAAAAATACTTCGTAGATACGGGGCAGGTACGAGAGTTTGTATTTTTCAAGCCATCTACCGTAGTGTCCAAGAACTCGTCCTTCGCTATCGCGCGTACGGTATTTTTTAAGCGTAAGCACCTTTTCCTTTTTCCCAACACGGTAATAATTTTCCGTCAAACTCTCTATCGCGCCTTCGTTTTCTTTCATGAATTTCTTACCGCGAAGATGAATAAAGAAAAATATAGGGGACACGAAAACCAAACACACGGCGGAAATGAGTACGTCGAAAACTCGCTTGAAAAACCAACGATAGGTAATACAAATCACCGCCACGAGCGCGATTATATCGAATGTGATCATAACCGCAACACCATACCAACTACTTAAAAAATTATCCATATTCCACCTTATTCTTCGTTTTCTTCTTCGTCGTCTTCGTCCGTCATTTCTTCTTTCACGGCGTCAACGGCGATAACGTGCGCAATCTTCGCCAAGACTTCGTCTTTCCCGTAGCCCGTTTGCGAGCTGGTCGCTATCAAATTACTCTCGCCCATATACAAATCCGCGGCGATAGCTTTTGTATGTTCTTTAACCTTCATTCTCGAAAGCTTATCCGCTTTCGTCAAAACGACCGTGAACGGAAGGGTGTGATAATGCAAGAACTCTATCATTTGCACGTCGTCTGCCGTGGGGTCGTGGCGACTATCCACAAGCATGAACACGTGTGAGATTTTTTCCTTGTCCTTAAAAAAGTTATCAAGCGTTTTCGCCCACTTGATTTTTTCGGATTTTGAAACGCGCGCAAAGCCGTACCCGGGCAGGTCGGCTAATACGAACGGACCGAAATCGAAATAATTCACAAGCCTTGTTCTGCCCGGTTCGCTACTCGTTTTCGCAAGCTTTTTACGGTTGGCAAGCATATTGATAAAAGAGCTTTTTCCAACGTTGGACTTTCCGCAAACGGCAATCATAGGTTTATCGGGCGTGATAAACTGCTCCGGCCTTGCCGCCGAAGTGATAAAGGTTGCGTTCTTGATAACTAACTTTTCTTTCATCTCGTACATGGTACGCTCCTTTCATCTCGTACACGGGTAGGTTCTACCACCAAAACTCGTACACGGGTGGGGTGTATTTATTAAATGCTTAATTTTTGCAACAAATTCCGTTTTGAGAAATTTCACCTGCGGTCACGCTAGTGGTTTTGCTCACCCTTGCAGGCGAGTCCTTTTTATCCAAAGGTAAAAGCACGAGTTCGAACACTTCTTCCACGCTTTCGACGGGATAGAAGGTCAAATCCTTTCTAACCGTTTCGGGAATACTTTCAATATCACAAGCGTTGCCGATAGGGATAATCACGTTCTTCACGCCCATTCTTCGAGCGGCAAGCGCTTTTTCCTTTAATCCGCCGATAGGGAGTACCTTTCCACGGAGCGTGACTTCGCCCGTCATTGCGATATCCTTTCTTGCTTTCCTGCCTGTGAATACCGATAAAATAGCGGTGGCAATCGTGATACCTGCGCTCGGTCCGTCTTTCGGGGTTGCGCCTTCGGGTACGTGGACGTGCACGTCCGTGTATTCAAACACCGACGGTTCAACGCCGTACTTTTCCGCGTTCGCTTTGATATAGGTCATCGCGGTAAGCGCGGATTCTTTCATTACGTCGCCAAGCTTACCAGTCAAGCGTACTTCGCCTTTTCCGCGTGTTGCAACCAGTTCAACGGTGAGCGTCGTTCCGCCGAACGGCGTCCAAGCAAGCCCGGTTACCGCGCGGACTTGTTCTTTTTTTCGTTTTTCATCAACCTTAAACTTAGGGG
>JAZQZK010000194.1:0-5344 GCA_045634025.1 Candidatus Scatosoma sp. | reverse complement strand
GCCTGTTAGGAAAAAGGCTATGAATACGACGAGTAGTTGACTCGTTGAGCCGAAATGCATTTTCAAAAGCGTAATGACGATCATAAACGGCACGGAGCTTAAGATATCCGTTATTCCTTCCATTACAAGGTCCGCCGTTCCACCGTAGTAGCCTTCGATTGCGCCGTAAACACCGCCGATACACATATTCACGAACGATACCGTGAAGGCGAGCAAGAAACTAAGCCTTGCTCCGCTACCAAGACAGGTGAATAAATCCTTGCCCGCCTGCGTCGTGCCGAACAGGAATTTGGGGGACTCAACACCGTCCTTTAAGACTTCTAAATGGTAATACCGATAATACTCCGCGTACTGCACACGAACCTCAAAGCCCGTTTGGTTTGCAATCGCGTAATCGTAGCGTTTTTCCGCGCCTTCTATACGCAAACTTTGGTACTCATCCCGACCCGTATACGGCGCGTAGATGTTGATGAAATCCCCGTTAGACTCGAACATGGGTAGGGCTATTTTTTGTTTTAAGGGGAATCCATCTTCGTCTTTGCCTGATACTAATTTGGTTTTGTACCAGTAATTCGCGTCCGAAAAAAGCTGCGGCGCGTCCCTTTCATTTGGGCGTTCGCCGGGGTTTGTCGTTGGGTAAATCACCTGTCTGCCCGTGCGGTTTTGATAGTCCTGAATGGACGAATATTCCGCTTTCGTCAAGGATAAAAATACGCAACCGACCGCGTTCACGCCGTTTAGACGGAAGGAATAATAATTGCCGTTCTTCCTTTGTTCTTTCTTATACTTCCCGCCCTTTATAGGCGTATTGCCCGTTTCCTTGCCGATTGCTTGGTAATAGTAAAAGGTGTGTTCGGGGAGCATCTTTTTCTCGCAACCGTCCCAAAAGTTTAAGCCGAGCGAAACCGTAAGCGAATTTTCAGGCGGACAAAATTTATATCTATCGTCTTGGTAGGAAACGGTGTACGGACTGACGATAGGTACGATTAAGGAAAACAATAACAAACAACCTATAATCGCCGTAGCGATGAGCGACGATTTGTTTTTGCGAAAGCGTTGCAAGGCGTCCTTGAAATACCCTATCGGCTCGCCCTTAAAACGCTCTGTCCCTTCTTCCTTATCACGCTTTGCAAACTCAAACTTTTCATTTCTTTTTTGTGTTTTTAATCCCTTCTTTTCTTCGTTCAACGCGTACATACCCCCTTCGTTTGATATTTTTCACTTCTCGCCCACACGGATGCGCGGGTCAATAAACCCGTAACTTATATCCACGACGATCCCTGCCGCCAAGCCGATAAAGGTGTAAAACGCCGATAGCATCATAAAGAAATCGTAGTCTAGCGACGTGATTGCCGTTAGATATAGTTTCCCAACGCCTGGTACGGAGAAAATCTTTTCGATGATGAGCGAACCTGACATTACGGCGATAAACTCCGCGATGATTGACGGAAAAATAGGCGTCATGGCGTTTCTTAACGCGTGGCGGGTAACGCATTGCGACCTCGTTAGTCCCTTTGCCCTTGCAAGCAGGAGATATTCGCCTGTTAAGACTTCGGAAAGCTCCGCTCTTGTAAACCGAGCGTAGCCTGCGATCGAGCCGAAGGATAGCGAGAATACGGCAGGGAGCATCGAACGGAAGGTTTGCCACGTGAAATAGTCCTGTCCTGCGCTCATTGTAAGGGGTAACCACCCTAGCTTAAAGCATAGAACGTATTGCACCAAAAACGCCGTAACGTACGACGGCACGGAAACGAGCGTCATTACGAGTACGCTAATTAAATGGTCCTGCCAAGAATTTTTCTTGAGCGCGGCGTACACGCCAAGGAGTATGCCGATCGGCACGGCGAATAGGCAACTGTATAGATTGATGAGTACGGTTGGGGGGAGTTTTTCAACGAACACGTCCCAGACCTGTTGTCCGACGTACTCGGGCATATTGACGCCGACGCCCCAGTCCCAGTCGAGAACAATTCTACGGATATAAGCAAAATACTGTTTCAAGACAGGGTCCCGATACCCCCTTGCGACGATTTGCGCTTCCGCGATTTCCGCGTCTTGACCAAGGCTTGCGTTCACGACGAGCGGGAGCATTTTCACAAGGAAAAAGCAAACGGTCATAATGATAACGAACGCCAGTAGCATTAGTCCTATTCTTTTCAAAACGTAGCGTATCATCGCCTATTCCCCCTTAAAAGCGTTACTTATAATCAAGCGTACCGCCTTGTTTTGCAACGTAATTTTTCCAGTCCAAATCGTCGTAGCGGTATTTCGCGTAACGGAGTCCACCGTATTCCATAAAGGTGTTATATTCGTACGTCGCGTAGTCGAGCTTATACGACATGAGCGATGCGGAATAGTTGTTCGTGATGGGTACGGTGTAGTATTGAGCCAAGATCTCCTTTTCCATTGCCGAGATTAGCCCTAAGCGGTACTTTTCTTCAAGCGTACCCGTCCCCCACTTACCGTTCAAATCGTCGTACCACTCCATCAGGCTCTTGGTTGCGGTGTAGCTATCCTTTTCATCGTTCGTAACTTCTCCCCTGCCGTTGACGCCTTTGATCGTTGCCGTGAGCATGTGTTCATCCGTCTTCCAAGACGACGAGTAGGCGTAGTTGGGGTCAAGATACGCGAGCAGGAAATACCCCGGATCCCACGCCGCGCCACGCCAACCAGCTTGGCAAACATCGTACGAGCCTGAACGGAAGGACGTTGCCCATTCGTCGCCAAAGCTTGCGTCAAATACTAGTTCAAAGCGGTTTTCAAGCGGTGTGGTTTTTAGCATGGTTTGCCATTGCGCGTTTAAGTTTTCATAATATCTTCTCGTTACTTCGTTATCAACGGCGCTACCATAGACGAGGCGGACCTTGTCGTTATCGGAGATTTCGCCTGCCGTTTTGCATTTTTCATAAGCCGACCTTACAAGTTCTCTTGCGCGTTCAAGATCGTAACCCGTAATGGCGGTCACGGCTTCGTCCAAGCTTGCGTAGTCGTTTACGTTGATATCGTAGGTTTCGCAAAGTACCCGTTTGCCTTCGTCCGTTTCACGATACACCCCGCCGTTTTCAACGTCGTAATAGTGCATGGAATTGAAAAGCCCAAAGCCTGCGCGAGAACTCGTCGTACAAGCCGTGTTGTAAGCCGCTCTGTCAAGACCTAAAGACAAGGCTTTTCTGAACTCCGTTTGGGCTAAAATTTCTTTATCGTAGCCTGCCGTTTCTCTGTTCTTGAGCGCGGTTTTGGAGGACTGGAGCTGGAGAGAACCCACGAAATCGTCGGGTGTGAAATACGCCTGTTCGCTACCCTTATAGTCGGTTGCAATGGATACGTCTATGCCGATTTTATCAATTTCGCCTTTTTGAAACTTCATCCAAGCGGTGTTGTATTCCGCAATCGTCTCGCAGGAAATCCTATCCGTTTGGTACTGTCCTTCGTATTTTTTATCCTTCCAGCCGTACCAGTGTTCGTTCTTTTCAAGTTCGTACAGTTTGCCCGACTGGAAATACGTCAGTTTGTACGGGCCGTAACTGCAAGTCGTTTGCTTGGAAGAATTGTAATCGCTCGTCCAAAGCTTACTGCCTGCGATGGGTTTTTGCTTGCAACGCTCGTACAGTTCACGATTGACGAGCGGAAAATCCCCAAAGTTATACACCGCTTTATAACTGAGCGAGCCGTCGTCCTTCAAAAGACTTAAGGGTTGGTCAAGGATAACGACGAAGGACGTATCGTCGAGCGCGAAAAATCCGACCTTACTGAAATCCTTTTCGCTACCGTTGAAATAGTCCTTCGCCCCACTAATGACGATTGCGCCTTGGTAAAAGGCGTCGGCGCGGAAATTTTTGAAATCGGGGTTTAACTGCTCACGCATGGAGTACACGAAATCGCTTGCCGTAATGCTACTGCCGTCCTCCCATTTCAAATCGCTTCGCAAGGTTATTTTCCAAGCGCGGTTTTTTTCACCTTCCGAAATCCCCCAACCACCCGAAAGATAGTTTTCCGAAACGTCTTCAAGCTTTGTCGCCATGCCGTAATCAACCAAATGCCCCGTCACGTCTATTCCGCCGTTTTGATTTTTTGCAAAGTCGTACTCAAATAACGGCGAAGAGATATAACTCATAATTTGCCTATCGTTGTTATCGCGGTAAGTGAGCGCGTTCCAGTTAGACGGGGACACCGCAGTGTAGGTATTGTAAGTGTAGATACCTGCCGTAGGCTCGTACCTGCCCCCTTCATTTTTGTTTTTACAGCCTGAAAAGGCGAATAAAAAGGTTGTTCCAAGCGCAAGAATTACCGCCGCGCTTTTCTTGATTTTTCCCATTTTTCTGACTCCTTAAAACTTTCGTTCAAGGTTATTATTGTCAATATTTTTATTTTTATGAGTAAAAAAAACCGATAGCTTTCGCTACCAGTTTCAAAACGTAGTATATAGTTTTTAGGATTATTTTTCTAAAATGAGATCCTTAATTACTTCGGACGAAATAATTAAGCCTGCCACGGACGGAACGAAGGAAATACTTGCAGGAGAGAGCTTACCGCTTTCGTTATCCGTTACGCCAAAGCATTTTCGTTCTTCTTTGGAGTACACGACTTTTAGTTTTTCTATTCCGCGTTTTTTGAGTTCTCTACGCATTACCTTCGCAAGCGGACAAACGCTCGTTTTAGAGATGTCCGTCACTTCAAACGCCGTAGGGTCAAGCTTGTTACCTGCGCCCATTGCCGAGATGACAGGAACGCCTGCCTTTTTGGCTTTTTCGATAATCGAGAGTTTCGCGGAGACGGTGTCAACCGCGTCGATTACGTAGTCGTATTTAGAAAAATCAAACTCGTTTTCCGTTTCAGGAAGATAGAAAAGGTTGAAAACGTTGACCTTTGCAGTCGGGTTTATATCCAAGATTCTATCTTTCATCACTTCCGTTTTATATTTCCCTACCGTAGAGTGAAGGGCGATGATTTGGCGGTTGATGTTTGAAAGCGAAACTTTGTCCGCATCAACAAGGTCGAACTCGCCAACGCCTGAACGGGCAAGCGCTTCAACGGCGTAACCGCCGACTCCGCCTACCCCGAACACGATAATGCGTGCGTTTTTCAGTTTTTCAAGCGCGACTTTGCCGATTAAGGCTTCCGTTCTTGAATGCGTTTCTTGCATACCTGCCCCCTACCTTTACGGTATTTTTGTAAAATTTATTAAGGAATATAAGATTCTTAATAAGTGGAAACTTCGCCGTCGAAACCGACGGCGAAGCGATACTTTTCGTTTTAGACGATTACATAGATTCGTGAATGGTTCTATTGATAACGTCGTCCTGTTGTTCTTTCGTGAGTTTAATGAAGTTTACCGCATAACCGG
>JAZQZK010000193.1:0-3818 GCA_045634025.1 Candidatus Scatosoma sp. | reverse complement strand
CTTTCAAAATCTTCGTTCACCGACTATCAAATCTGCGCAACGTCGAGTTCAGAAAACCGATTGAACGGCGCAACGGACGTACTTTTGCACGACGGAAAAATCATCACGGCGGACGCAGGAAATTCCCGTATCTCAATTCGTGAAAAAGACGGCTCGTACTCCATTCTCCAAACCAACGTCACGGAAAGCACCCCGCAAAACCTTTGCGCAACGAACGACACCGTACTCGTATGGACAAATGAACGAGCGTACCTTTACGACCTTACGTCGTTAGAGCAAATAACCACGTTCAGCTTTGGCGAAAGCCGACTCACCGGCGCGGTTGGGGTGTACGGCAGATACTATTTCATAACGTCTAACAACGGCTACTACTACGCATCGCTTGAACAAACTTCAGCGGAAAAAATAGAATGGACGTTATCTTCGCCCGTCGTAAAGAGCGGTTCTCAACCGACCATGCTCACTTCCGACGTTTACGGCAACCTGTACGTCGCAAAATCGGGCAGTCTTTATCAATACACGGAAAGCGAATTTTTAGATGCAACGGTGGATAATTCCCCGCTTTTTGTAATGCCGATAGGCGCGGAAAAACTCGCCGTGGACTACGACGGAAACGTCTACGTTTTAACGAATAACCTTCTCACCAAATTCGTGAAAAGCACGGCTTGGTCAACGGTGGAATTCTCGCTTGAAAAATCGGTGGTGTATTCCGAAACCCCTTCTAACGTAACGGCATTTTCGTTCGGCGTGGAAGAAAATAACACCTATATCCTTTACGATAATAGCTATATTCTCTCTACGAACGACCTTGATCTTCCCACCGTCAACGCTATCCAAACGCAAAATTCTCATCAGGATATTTTCTCACAAGCAAGCGCGCAAGTCTGCGTCGTTCAAACCAAACCAAGCGCCGTACTCGTGGAATTTGATTTTGAGAACTTCAAAGCCGACTCCGCCCACTTCCCTTACCTGTCCTTGACGAGAAGCGAGACCACTCGCACCGCGTTAAAGCTTGGGGAAACGAGCGAGTACTCCATCCTTGCGGAATACGATAACGAACTTCGCGAATACCGCTCCTATCTCGTTAAAAAAGAGTTCGTGGAAGAGCTTTCCGAAAACGAATTCTCCACCACTTTTGATAGCGAGCAATACGGTTACGCAAGCAACGGCGTACACTTGTACAAGTTCCCATATTTGCATAGCTTAATGACGGTTGGCGAACTCACCAAGAACCAAAAAATCAAGCTTTTAGGCGAAATTACAAAGCTTGATAACGACTACTATTTAGTGGAATGTGAAACGGAACACGGGAAACTGGTCGGCTACGTTCCTAAAAATTTCGTAAACGCCTTCGACGGTTCAACTCCCCAAACGGATAAATACGAACTCGAAAGCGCGCCTGCCGACACCGATATGATTTGGCGACTTGCCTATCTCGTCTTTGGCCTTTTGGCGATTTGCATTTTGTCTGATTATCTCATCTTAAGAAAGAAACCTGACGAGCAATCGGAATACACCGACTATTCAAACGACCAAACCCGTTAAACAAATTACGGCAAACAAAAACGGACTTCCAAAAAGGAAGTCCGTTTTACGTTATTTCAATATTCAGTCATAAACGCAGAGATGCGACGGTTATAAAATCAAGCAAGCGTCGCCAAAACTAAAGAAACGATATTCATTTTCAACCGCATACTCGTAAACCGACAAAATTTCTTCTCTGCCCGTAAGACAAGCCACCAACATAATCAAGGTGGATTCAGGCAAATGGAAGTTTGTGATAAGCGCGTCAACGCATTTCATTTTATAGGGGGGATACAAGAAAATTTCGGTGTTTCCGCTTTTCGCCTCGACCATGCCCCTTTCGTTTGCTACGCTTTCAAGGGTACGCACGGACGTCGTGCCGACTGCAATCACTCGCCTACCTTCGCGTTTTGCCGCGTTGATAATCTCTGCCGATTCTTCGCTTACCGAGTAGTATTCGGAATGCATTTTATGGTTAGTGATTATATCTTCGCTCACAGGACGGAAAGTACCCAAGCCCACGTGCAACAACACTTCCGCGATTTGCACCCCTTTTGCTTTGAGCTTTTCCAAAAGCTCGGGTGTGAAATGCAAGCCTGCCGTCGGGGCAGCCGCCGAGCCGTCCACCTTGCTATACACCGTGTTATATCTTGACTGGTCGGCAAGCTTTTCCTTGATGTAAGGGGGAAGTGGCATCGTACCCACTTTAGAAAGCACGTCTTCAAAAACGCCTTCCCATTCAAATTCAATAATTCTTTCGCCCGTTTCCGTGACGTCTTTAACGGTGAAGGAAAGCTCGTCGCAGACCTTCATCTTCGCGCCGATTTTACCTTTTTTGCCGGGACGCATAAGCACTTCCCAAGTACTTAAATCATAGCGTTTCAAGAGCAAAATCTCGACCACGCCCCCGTGCTCCGTCAATGCGAACATTCTTGCAGGGATAACTTTGGTGTTGTTGACGACGAGTACGTCGCCTGCTTTTAAGTAGTCGATAACGTCACGAAAAATCTTGTTTTCGATACGCTTTTCGTCTTTATGATAGACCAAAAGCCGAGAAGAATCTCTCGGCATTGCAGGGGTTTGCGCGATTAAATTTTCAGGCAAGTCGTAATAAAAATCACTTTTTTTATACTGTACTTTTTGCATTTCGTCCATTAGTCCACGTCCTCAAAAATGGAAATTTGGCGTTTTGCTTTCGCGCCCATTTCATAGCCCATGTGCGCGTAGCCGTCCTTTAAGCAAATTCTACCACGCGGAGTGCGGGCGATAAAACCAAGTTGTAAAAGGTAAGGTTCGTAAACGTCTTCTATCGTGTTCGCGTCTTCGTTGATGGTTGCAGACAGCGTTTCAAGACCAGCAGGTCCACCGCCGAATTTTTCAATGAGCGCGCGGAGTAAGTTGCGGTCGGTTTCGTCCAAGCCAAGCTCGTCAATCTCTAATCTACCAAGCGCGAACCGAGCGTCGTCACGGGTAACCACCGCGCTACCATTCACGATAGAAAAGTCGCGAACGCGTTTTAATAAACGGTTGGCAATTCTGGGCGTGCCACGGCTACGGCAAGCGATTTCTCTCGCGCCTGCCCCGTCAATTTCTATTCCAAGCGCGTTTGCAGAACGCGTGACGATTTGCGTCAATTCATCGGGCGTGTACATTTCAAGACGGTTGATAATCCCGAAACGGTCTCTTAACGGCGATGCAAGCATACCTGCCTTGGTCGTCGCGCCGATGAGCGTGAATTTTTTGAGCGAGAAACGGATATTTCTTGCCGACGGGCCTTTGCCGACGATAATGTCGAGCGCGTAGTCTTCCATTGCGGAGTATAAAATTTCTTCCACCGAACGGTTCAAACGATGGATTTCGTCGATGAACAGGACGTCGCCTTCGTTGAGATTTGTCAAGATCGCCGCCAAATCCCCCGAACGCTCCATAGCAGGTCCGCTCGTGAGCTTAATAGATACGCCAAGCTCGTTTGCGATAATGTGCGCAAGCGTGGTTTTACCAAGCCCCGGCGGGCCGTATAAAAGCACGTGGTCGAGCGCTTCCCCGCGCTGTTTCGCCGCGGAGATATAGACGTCTAAATTTTCCTTGACCTTTTGTTGACCAACGTAATCTTCCATCGTCTTGGGACGAAGTACGTTTTCTTCGGTATCGTATTCCGTTTTCGTGCTTACGATAAGGTCTTCTTTTTCGTATTCTTCTTCAAACATAATCGTTTATCCTTTTTGGATTATTATCGTAACCCGTCTTGGTTTTAGAGGCAAGCAGGTCAAGGCGGAGCGAGGGAGCGTACAAGA
>JAZQZK010000192.1:0-5151 GCA_045634025.1 Candidatus Scatosoma sp. | reverse complement strand
TCCAAACCAAGTTCCGCAGCCATTTGGCCAGCAAGCATAGCAACTTCAATTGAGTGCTTATAAACGTTTTGGCCGTAACTCGTTCTAAACTTCAATCTACCGATCAATTTAACAAGTTCAGGATGCAATCCGAAAATACCTGCTTCGAATACAGCCGCTTCCCCTGCTTCCTTGATTTGTAAATCCATTTCGCGGGTGACTTTTTCAACCGTTTCTTCAATACGAGCGGGATGAATTCTTCCGTCGTTGATCAATCTTTCAAGTGAAAGACGAGCAATTTCTCTTCTTACGGGGTCGAAACCCGACAAAATTACAACTTCGGGAGTATCGTCGATAATAAGTTCAATACCCGTTGCATTTTCAAGCGCGCGGATGTTTCTACCTTCTCTACCGATAATACGAGCCTTCATATCATCGTTAGGCAAAGGAACGACGGAAACGGTAATTTCCGAAGCTTGGTCCGCTGCGCATTTTTGGATAGCAAGCGAGATGATTTTCTTTGCGTTCATGTCCGCTTCATCTTTCGCTTGTTGTTCCATGTTACGGATTTGACCTGCGATTTCGTGTCTGGTTGCGTCAAGGATTTCATCGGTAAGCATTTGCTTTGCTTCTTCGCGCGTGAGCTGAGAAATCTTTTCGAGTTCTTGAATCATAAGCTCGTGTTGCGAATTGATTTTTTCTCTAAGTTGCTTAACTTCTTCTTCCTGTCTCAACAAATTTTCTTTTTGTTGATCTAACGCTTCCGTTTTCTTGTCCAACGAATCTTCTTTTTGCGTAAGTCTTTGTTCCATGCGCTGAATTTCCGCGCGTTTTTCCTTCGTCTCACGTTCAAATTCGTTTCTTAGTTTTAAATCCTGCTCCTTGGCTTCCAAGAGCGCTTCCTTCAAAGCTCTCTTACTGTCCTCTTTGCCTTGCGTTCTTAACCTATCGGCTTCCGCTTCGGCAGCCTCGACGATCTTACGCGCTTGCGTATTTGCATCGCCGACTTTCTTTTCCGTATTTTGCTTATAAAACAAACAAAATACCAACGCGCCTATAACGGCAATTACCGCAACGACAATTCCGATAACTAAAGGCACAGTTTCGCTAGCAAGAAACAGGACGCTCAAATTGTAGTGCATTTTTTGCGCCTCCTGTGAATTTATTTTGATAACGTTATAACTATATGAAATCTCACGATTTTGTTCATTATTCAATTACCTAACACCATTTTACAATATTTTGAAAAAAATGTCAATCGTTTGGCTGAAAATACTTTTTCAAAACGGAAACTTTTTATGAAATTATACAAAAGAAGAACGCAAGAACTTACCCCTGCGCTCTTCTTTTCTAATCTAATCTTTGATTCTTTAACTTTTTATTCTTCTTCGATTTCGGTTACGCCCTTTGCTGCTTCGCGGATTTTTTGAGAGATTTCTTCGCGAAGTTCGGGATTTTCTTTAAGCCAAAGACGCATTTTTTCTTTGCCTTGCGCAACTTTTTCGCCGTTGTAGCTGAACCATGCCCCACTCTTACCGATAATGTCGTATTGTACGCCCATATCAATAATACAGCCTTCTTGCGAAACGCCTTCGCCGAAGATGATGTCAAATTCCGCTTGTTTGAAGGGAGGCGCAAGCTTGTTCTTAACTACCTTCACTTTAACTCTATTACCCATTGCGCCATCGGAATCCTTTAAGGTGTCCGTTTTACGAACGTCCAAGCGAACGCTTGCATAGAATTTCAACGCTTTACCACCCGTCGTGGTTTCGGGGTTACCGAACATAATACCAACTTTTTCACGAAGTTGGTTGATGAAGATAACGCAAGTCTTCGACTTATTGATAATAGGCGTAAGTACGCGCAATGCCTTGGACATCAATCTTGCTTGCAAACCAACGTGAGCGTCGCCCATATCCCCTTCAATTTCCGCTTTTGGCGTCAATGCCGCAACGGAGTCCACAACGATAATATCAACCGCAGAACTGCTTACAAGCGCGTTCGTGATATCAAGGGCTTGTTCGCCTGTGTCGGGTTGGGAAACGTATAAATCGTCCAAATTTACCCCTAATTTCTTCGCGTAAACGGGGTCTAACGCGTGTTCCGCGTCGATGAACGCCGCAACACCGCCAAGCTTTTGCGCTTCTGCGATTACATGCAAAGCTACCGTCGTTTTACCTGAAGATTCAGGGCCGTAGATTTCGATAATTCTGCCACGGGGAAGTCCGCCTACCCCAAGCGCAAGGTCAAGCGTAAGACAACCGGTAGGGATTACGTCGATATCGGTGCTTCCAGCGGCTTCGCCAAGACGCATAATCGAGCCTTTACCGTATTGTTTTTCGATTTGTAACAATACCGCGTCGAGCGCTTTCATTTTATCACTAGTTTTTTCGTTTGCCATTATTATATCTCCTATTTTCTTTTTTATTTTTAATTTATATATCTTTTAATTGCCGATAAGCCAAGAACAATGCGTGATTGATAGCCTTTTCGGTGATCTCTTTTCTATTTCCGTCGAATTTATAGCGATACACGTAAACCTTTTGTTTCGTCCCGATTGCGATATACGCTAACCCTACGGGAAAATCCATCGAATCGGATTTCGGGCCTGCGATACCCGTCGTTGCGATTGCGACGTCAACGTCGCCCGTAGCAATTAAGCCTGCCGCCATTTGATACGCAGTTTCGTCGGATACTGCGCCGAACGTTTTAAGGGTGTATTCCTGCACGCCAAGGCGCTTAATTTTTGAGAGCTCGTTATAGGTATTTAAGCCTTCAAAATATACTTCGCTTGCGCCTGGAACGGACACTATCCGTTTTCCAATCCCACCGCCCGTAAAGGACTCGGCAACGGCGATCTTTTTACCACGAACTTTAAGGATATCTACGAGTTGTTCTTCAAGGGACTTGTCTTCCAAGGCGTAGATAAACTCTTTCAAGCCGTCTGCAAAAATTCTTAAAACGTCTTCGGTGAGCATTCTTGGAGTGTTCGAATCGTAGAAAATTTCAATACAGTCCGATTCGTATTCACGCCTATGATTATAGGCTAATCTGTCGGCGCTTAACCTTTTTGCAGCGTCTAAAATCTTTTCCGTTAATTCTCTCGGAGCGCCAACCGTCTTCACGACGATTTTATCGTAGCGTACACCGTATTTCTTTGCGAGATGTGGAATACAAACGGAATCGACGAACTGTAAGCTTTCCAAGGAGTTTTCCGCGACCAAAAACGCGGTAAATCCGCCCTTTGATAAAATCCCACAACCTTCTACGGATGCTTTTAAGAAACTGCCTTCTTTTAAAAACAAGGTTTCGGACACCCAAGAAAGCAATCTCTTATCACAAACGACTAATAAATTCTCCACGCGGGAGCTTAACTCCGCGTAAGACTTCGCTAAGCGTTCCTTGTCGATTTGTAAAAACAGTACTTCATCAAAGGAATAGCCACGCTTTGAGAACCGTTCAATCACCGAGGTATCCACGCCGAATAATTCGTTTTTATTTAATTTTACGACGATAACGGCGTTTTTCATTATTATTCTTTATCTTTAAGCACTTGCTTATTCTTCACAACGTAAGATACGCCGGAAAGAATAGTGAGAATTGTTGCTACGACGAATGTCGCCAAACCAAGCCAAAGGATAACCAAGCCACCCATACCGCCGATAGAACCGCTTACAAGTAAGACGCAAATACAAGTGTCTTGGGTTGCCGTTTTGTATTTTCCAAGCTTTTCCGCTGCCATAATAATCCCGTTTGCCGCCGCAATTTGACGAAATGCGCTGATAATCAATTCTCTTGCCAAAATCATGCATACGGAGATTGCAACTGCGTTATAAACGCCGTTCGTTGCGCCGTTTAATTTACCGAAAATATCTTCTTTTGCTGCAAGTAAAAGAATAAACGCCGTTGCTACGAGTACCTTATCCGCGATAGGATCAAGGAATTTACCAAGGTTGGTTACTAAATTTCTCGAACGAGCGATACGTCCGTCCACGAAATCGGTAAGAGCAGCGATTAAGAAAATGACGCCTGCAATCAAGTAATTGTACGGTACGCTTTTCAAAAAGAATACGAGTACGAAAACAGGAATCATGCAAATTCGAACCAAAGAGATTTTATTAGGTAGATTCATAATACTCCTCCGTTTTGCCGTATAAATCGTAACTATCGGCAGTTAATATTTTCACTTTATAAGTTTCCCCTTGAATAGCCTCGTATGCGTTAAAGTAAACTTTTCCGTCGATATCTGGCGCATTGAAATACGCGCGACCAACGAAACAGTTTTTGTCGTAGTCAATTCCGTCGCAAAGCACGTCTATTTCTTTGCCGACGTACTTTGATAAAATTTCCGCGGAGATTTTTGACTGGGTTTCATACAACCGCTTAACTCTGCGTTTTTTGGTAGCGTGATGGATATGTCCTTTCATTCGATAGGCCGCCGTATCCGGTTCTTTCGAATACGCGAAAAAGCCGCAATTGACAAGCTTTGCTTTTTGGATAAAGTCGAGCATAGCTTCAAATTCTTCTTCCGTTTCCGAAGGGAAACCGCTGATGAACGTCGAACGAATAGCAATACTTGGGAGTTTCTTGCGCAATTTTGCAAATAAGTCAAGATACCCTTCGCGAGTCCCTTTACGATTCATCAGTTTTAAGATTCGATTCTCGCTATGTTGTAAGGGAATATCGAGATATTTTAAGATTTTTTCGTTTTTAGAAATTTCGTCTATAAGCTCGTCCGTGATTACGTCCGGATAACAATACAAAAGACGAATAGAACGGATATTTTCAAGCTTTGAGAGTTTTTGTAAAAGCTCTACGAACTTATTTTTGCCGTATAAATCTTCGCCGTATCTCGTGGAATCTTGCGCGACGACGATGAGTTCGGAAACGTCCCCTAACTCTTCCGCTTCAAGAAGTAGTTCTTCCATCGGGTACGAACGGTATTTCCCACGGATTTTCGGGATTAGACAATACGTGCAATGATTATAACAACCGTCCGCAATCTTCAAATACGCGTAATGCGAAGGCGTCGTTATAACGCGGGATTTTGAAAACTCGTCATTGCCTGTCTTGACGAAGTTTACACGCTTATCAGTTTTATACGATTCTTCTAATGCATCGAAGAGTTTTTGATAATCGTTGATACCCAAGAAGATATCCGCTTCGTAAAGT
>JAZQZK010000191.1:0-8032 GCA_045634025.1 Candidatus Scatosoma sp. | reverse complement strand
CCCGTAATGGACGGCAAAATCTGCAAAGGCGTGATCACGGAAAGCAAATCGGGAACGGAACTTTACGCTTGTAAGGTGTTAATCGACACAACGGGCGACGCAGACGTTATGCGCCGTTCGGGTATGCCTGTTTTAACGCGTGGTAACTTCTTCACGTTTGCGACCAAAATGATCACGTTAGAATCCTGCAAACACGCCATTGATACCAACGATATCGGCAAAGCGTTCTTCTATTATAACGGCGGGAATATCAATCTTTGGGGGGATAATCAACCTAAGGACGTACCTATGTGGAAAGGCTTAACGGTGGAAGAAGTTACCGACTATATCATCACCAACCATAAAGTCTTGCTCGATAAACTGAAAACGACCGATAGAAATAGCCGCGAAATTGCCATGATGCCGTTAATGCCACAGTTTAGAACGACCTGCTGTTTGCAAGGCGATTACGTGTTCAAGGCAACCGACGTCTATAAGCATTTCGACGACTCCATCGCCGCAATCAACGATTTCGAGCATAGGGACTATTTATACGAAGTACCTTTACGCGCCTTGACAAGACAGGAATATCCAAATATCATAACGGCAGGGCGTAGCGCGTCGGGCGAAGGCTACGGCTGGGATCTGCTCCGTGTAATTCCGCCTGCAATCATCACAGGTCAAGCGGCAGGCGAAGTCGCTTGTCAAAGCTTAAAAGAAAACAAACCTGTCGCAAACGTATGCATTAGAACCTTGCAAAACAAACTTGAAAAAGAGAACGTAATGGTGCATTTCCCCGACGAGTACGTGCCTGAAGATAGAACGTTTATCTTGCACGGCAAAAACGCCTCTGAAATCCAAGGCGGACATTTTTAATTAAAGCAAAATAAGCAAAAACCGCGTCGTTTTAGAGCAATCTAATTCGGCGCGGCTTAACTTTCACTAAAAAAACACAAAAATGTTGATTTAACGCTTAAAAAACTTCTTGATTTTTACGTAGATTTATTATATAATATAAATTCACGATGTATTATGAAAATTTTCAAAAAAGGGGTATTTTAATGAAAAAATTTGCCAAATTTTTAGTTGAAAAGCGCCTTTGGTTATTTTGTGGGACGGTAATCGTCGCGTTAGTTTGCGCTGTTTTGATGAATTTCGTGACGGTAAATCAAGATATGACCAAGTATCTTCCCAAAGATTCCAGTATGCGCGTAGGGATTGAAGTTATGGAACGGGAGTTTCCGCCTGCAGAAATCGACCAAGGCTTTAAGCTGATGTTTGAGGACTTAACGGACAAACAAAAGCAAATAGTAAAAGCGAAAATCGAGACGTACCCGGGCGTTGAATCGGTAGCTTACGAACCTGACAGCGATAACTATAATTCAGGCCCGTACACGCTTTTCGTTATAACGAGCGAATACGAAGACCTCGACAAGGCTTCGGCGTTAGCGGAGAGTATGCTTGACTTCTTCGATAACAACTATAAAGTGTACGCGTATTACGGCAACCCGATGTATAACGTATTAGACGTTTTACTTCCAATGGCGATCGCTATTTTCCTTGTCGCGTTAGTCGTTTTCTGTAAAGCGTACATAGAAGTATTCCTGCTCCTTGTAAGTATAGGTTTCTCGATCCTAATCAACATGGGCACGAATATCATCTTCCCCAGCATTTCGGATATGACGCTTTCGATAGCGTCCGTATTACAACTCGCGTTGTCTATCGACTATTCGATTATGCTATTCCATAGATACGAACAGGAAAAACTCCGTCTTACCGACCGCCCCGATAACGTTTTAGCGATGAAGAGATCGGTAAGAAACGTATTCAGTTCCGTGTCAAGTAGCGCGGTAACGACCATCGTCGGCTTACTCGTACTCCTTTTAATGAGCTTTACCATCGGCGCGGACATGGGCTTGGTTATGGCGAAGGGGATTTTGTGTAGCTTGATTTGTGTATTTACCGTAATGCCTACGCTGGTGCTTTGGTGCGACAAACTGCTCGTAACGACGAATAAAAAATACCTTCGCGAGCAAAGAAAGTTGCCTAAAAAAGTAGACGACGAAGACGATGAGGTGGAATATGCTTGATAAGATTTTGAACGCAATCGGCAAATTTGCTTACCGCTTTAGATATTTCGTCTTAGTGTTTGCAATCCTGCTTTTTGCAGGCGCAGGCATTGTGCAATCGTACTCAAGAGTCACGTATTCATACACCGATTATAGCGAAATTTTAGAAATCTTCCCGCCGGAAGACACCATGGTTCTCGTCTATGATAATTTCGACGAAGATAAAATCCCCGCGCTCGTAGAGAAACTCTCTAAAAACGAACACGTTACGTCCTTGCAAACCTACTCCACGACCTTGGGTATGGAAATGGATTCTACAGGCCTTGCAGAACTTGCAGGCATCGACAAATCCTTCATAGAAATACTCTTCTATATCCGCGAAAACGGAATAGAAACGGACGGAATGACGGTGCAAGAATTCGTCAACTTCCTTACTTCTGACGCCGTACTCGGCAATGAAATGTTCGCAGGGCAAATCGACAGAGCGTCCAAAGCGCAACTTATGCAGTTGAAGACGTTAGTAAACGCGGTGGCGGAAGGGACTGCGTACGATTCAGAAACGCTTGCAGGTATGCTTGAAGTGGATGAAATGCTCGTAGAAGCAATTTTTGCGCTTTCCGCAAAAACGGAAATGACAGTGGAAGAGTTTGTAGATATAGCGGTGATATTAGCGACCGTTGCTTCTGGCGTCGTCTCGCCCGATCTATTAGCAGACCTTCAAATGATGGACGGGATTATCGAAGCCGTTAAGGGAAACGAATCGCTTTCCCCGTCTGACCTTCTTACCGTTTTCCCCGTTGACTCGGAAACCTTGAATGAAAACACGATTAAGCTCTTGTACGTAATGTACTACGCAAGCGAAGTGGACGTGAGCGCGACAAAGCTCTCTATCTACGACTTCTTCTGTTTCATCGCGGACGAAATCGTGCCGAACGAAGTATTTTCAAGCTTTTTCGACGAGAGCATGCAAGAACAAATAACTTCCGCGAAACAAATGATGGAAGACGGCAAAGCGCAACTCGTAGGCAAGGGCTATTCAAGACTAATACTCACGCTCGATTACGAGATGGAATCGGATGAAATGTTCGCGTTCTACAAAGACCTTGAAAAAGAACTCGACGGAAAGTTCGACGGCATCTACTATCTTATCGGCAACTCGGCGATGTCCAACGAACTTTCCAAGACGTTCGAACAGGAATACTTAATCATTTCCATCATCACGGCGGTAGCAATCTTCATCGTAGTATATTTAACCTTCAAGAAATTCTGGGTATCGCTTATCTTGATAGCGGTAATCGAATGCGCGGTATTTATCACGATGAGCACGATGGTAATTACAAATTCCCCGATGTTCTTTATTGCCTTGATTATCGTACAATGTATCTTGATGGGTTCAATGGTGGACTACGGTATCCTTTTTACAAACTATTACATAGAAGTCAGAAAGGACTACTCGGTACAAGACGCTCTCCCCGAGGTTCTCAAGCGTTCCATTCGCGCGATCGCGATGTCGGCGGTTATCTTGATTTTAATTACCTTCAGCTGCGGTACGATCATGCAAGGCGCGGTATCTTCCATTTTGAAAACGCTTTGCGTCGGATCAACGTCCGCGCTCATACTCGTCGTCTTCGTATTACCTTCGTTGCTTGCAATTTTCGATAAATCTATCGTAACCCCCAAAAAGAAAAACAAACAAGCCTAAACGCAGGCTAAATACAACGAAAAACACCCGTTGTGGATCTTCCACGGCGGGTGTTTTGTTATCAAATGAAACTAAAATTACGGCTAAAAATTAAGGTTTTTTAATGCTGAGGATAAGCCCAAACGCAACGGTTGCAAGACAAAGGAGTAGGGTGAACGGCAATACGTACCCACCGCTTGAAAGTTGAAGAGAAGAGCAAGCCGTCGCGATAAAGGACGCTAGCATCAAATTGAAATTACAAACGCTCAAATTCGTCGCAAAATGTTTTTGACCGTAGAACGCGGACGTGAACGCAGACGCAATCGTCGGCGCAGTCCCGTACGACAACCCCGTCAAGCAAAGCCCGATAACGCAAAGTGGTAAGGAATGGATAGCCACCGCAAGCAACGTCATGCCAGCGGCAACGAAAGTCAACACGCTCGCGGCAATCATCGTAATTTTTCTCCCAAACGTATCGAAAATAGCCCCCGTGATAATTCTTCCAAATCCGTTACAAATGGAAAGCACGCCAACTAGCGTAGCCGCAAGCGCAGTTTTCGCGCCAACGGAAATCGCCAAATCCCTAGCGAAACTAATCACGGAATTCCCCACGGCAGTTATGCAAATAAGCGCGAAGAACGCTCGCCAAAAAGTAAACCTTTTCACCATCTCGGACGGCGTGTAATCCTTGCTTTCAAAACTCTCTTGAACGGTTTTAGCGTTTTTCTTTTTCTCGGGAAAAACAAAGCTCTCGTCAGGTTTTTTAATCACGAACGACGAAAGACAAACGACAAGCGAGATAGCGCACCCGATCAAAAGGTAAGTGTTTCTCCAACCCACGCTACTTTGAAACAAGGCATCCGCAACCTTCCCAAGCAAAAGCGTACTAACGCCAAACCCCATCATAAGCGCGCCCGACGACAACCCGCGTCTATCGGGAAACCAAGCGTTCACGGTCGAAATAATAACGATATAGGATATCCCAATCCCCGAGCCTGCAAGGAAAGCGTAAGTAAGATACAAAAGGAAGGGGAGTTCAGCGCCCAAACGGCTCGTAAGAACAAACCCAAGCCCCGCCAAAAACCCAGCGAAGAGAATGGTTATCCTAGTCCCAAACCTTTTAACGAGCTTCCCCGAAATAAACCCACCAAGGCAGAAAAAACTCATGGTAAGCGTAAAGTTCAAAGCAAGAACGGACGGATCGTATTTAAGCTCGGATGCAAACGGCGTCTTCAAAATCGACCACGCGTACAAAATCCCCGCAAAAAGCATAGTGGCAACGCCCGCGATAAGTATAAGCCAACGCTTGGATAAATTCGTTTGTTGTGTCATTTGTTTTCCCTTTTTACGTTTTTTAAGTCGCAACCACGCCCCTGCAAAAGTGTAAGCAAGGCGGTAAATGGTATCGACCAAAACCCATTATATCATAGAAAAACGAAAAAAGTCAACGGCTTTTAACAAAATAAACGGAAGTGGTCAAACGCCTCCCAAAAATCGACTTTTTACGCCAAAAAAAGTCAAAAAAAACCAAAAAACTACAATAAAACCAACCAAACAACAAAAAAATCATGAAATTTTTAAGAATTACTTGACATATAATATTGAGTAATGCTATAATTAGACGATGTATTATGTATATTAGGGGTACTGTGTCTAATGCATACATGCATACACACACTATATTTTATAGGAGAAATTTATGATTTCTAAAGAAAAACCTTGGCTCAAATACTATAGTGAAGAATCACTCTCACAACCTATGCCTTCGACGTCCGTTTATTCGTATATGAAATGGAGCAACCGTGGCAGAGTCAACGAAACGGCAATCCATTACTACGGCAAAGACATTAAGTTCAAGAAATTCTTCGCAGATATCGACGAATGCGCAAACGCATTCTCGGCAATCGGCGTAAAGAAAGGGGACATCGTCTCCTTCGTTTCGGTAGCAATTCCCGAATGTATCACGGCGGTTTACGCCTTGAACAAACTCGGCGCAACCGCAAACACCATCGATCCGAGAATGGACAAAGAAAGCATCAAGCGTATGATTAAGGAATCCGATTCCAAAATCACCATCGTAATCGACGTTGCATTCCCGAAAATTAAGCCGATTATGGACGACATCGCGCAAGAGAAAATTCTCGTCCACGGCGCATGGCGTTCGTTGCCCCTTATTAAGAAAATCGCAATGAAACTCGCGGTCAAAACCGACGTTCCGTACGGTGACAAAGTCCTTCGCTGGGACGACTTCTTGGCATTAGGCAAAGACACGGTAGCAGTCGAAGCTCCTTACGACTTAGACGACGTAGTCGCAATCACGTACACGGGCGGTACGACGGGCTTCCCTAAAGGCGTAATGCTCACCAACCGCAGTATGAATGCGGCAGCGTTCAACTTCAAACGCGCAGGTTTAGCAGTAACGGCAGGCGAAAGATTCTTGGGTATTATTCCCATTTTCACGTCCTACGGTATGGTCTGCGGTATGCACATGCCCCTTTGCTTTAGAGCGCAACTCGTTCCTATCCCTAGATTTATCCCCACGTCGTTTGGCGACTTGGTAAAACAATTCAAACCCAACCACATGATAAGCACGCCTGCCTTCTACGAACTCATGATGAACAGTAAGGCGGTCAAGAACTTAGACTTATCCTTCCTTGTCACGATGGGCTCGGGTGGCGACACCATGAACGAAGGTTTGGAAAACAAACTCGTTGACTTCATGGTAAAACACAACATTAAATACCCGCTCGCGCAAGGCTACGGCATGTCGGAAGTTTCCGCCGCTGCATCCTTCTGCGTAAACGAAATCTACAAACGCGGTAGCGTAGGTATCCCGTCCGTCACGACGACCATTTCCATCTTCGACCCCGACACGCAACAAGAATTAGGCTACAACGAAGTCGGCGAAGTATGTATCACGGGCCCGTCCATGATGAAAGGGTACTTCACACGCCCCGAAGAAACGGCAAACGTAATGCGTGAACACGAAGACGGCTTAACTTGGGTCCACTCAGGCGACCTTGGCTATATCGACGAAGACGGTTTCTTATTCATCATCGGCAGAGTAAAGCGTATGATTACCCGTTTCGACGGTCACAAAGTCTTCCCTGTCAATATCGAAAGCCTTGTTTCCGATCGCGAAGACGTGCATAATTGTAGCGTAATCGGTGTTCGTGACAGAGAACACATGCAAGGCCATTATCCTATGGTTTTAGTGGAATTCGTTGACGGCGTAGACAAGGAAAAGACGTGCAGAGAAATCTTCAAAATCTGCTCCGAAAAACTCGAAGAACGCGGTCAACCCGTTGCAGTTGTCGCAATCGACAAAGTGCCTATCACAGGCGCAGGCAAAAACGACTATCGCACCCTTGAAAAAGAATACGTGGACTTCGACTATCTCGAATGGCAAGCAAAAGCCTAAATTTTATGGTTTTTTAAGGGAATTTAGCCAAATATTGCAATTGTCATATATATTCATTACAATAATTATTTGACAGTCGATTTTTATTGTAGTAAAATATAATTAGCAAAAAACAAATGAAAAAACATAGGAGGTTTTTTTATGAAAAAATTGCTTACGAAAATGCAAAAGAAAGTAGTTTCTGGCGCTCTTGCTTTCAGCATGATGTTCAGTTTCTGCTACAACGCATTTCCTAAGTCTGTGTTCGAACACGAACACGTTCATGCTCACGCTGAAGAAACGGATACGATCAATTACGTTTCGCTTGGCGACTCTATGACCAACGGCTACGGCTTTGAAGGTTACAGACAAGGTAACTATGCTGAAGGGGACTCCTTCCCTTATGGTACTGGTGTTTACGGCGAAGGCTCTTACGCTCTTCAATTTGCTGAATGGTTAGAAGAAGAAACCGGCAAAGACGTAAAACACGCGCAAATGGCTGCGTCCGCTTGCCGCGCTGAAGACCTTTTGTATTTGCTCGGCGGACGTGAGAAACCCACCGACGGTTGGTTTACTCAAGTTTTGAACTACACCGGCGCATCGAAGAGATCAGGCCGTCTTCAAATCGTTGAAGGTGGCGAAGAAGAACTTAAACAACTTTACGTTGAAAACATCACGAACGCAGACATCATCTCCCTTGCAATGGGTAACGCATCTTTCGGCGCTTACTTAATGCAATATATGACGAGCGCGATGGGCGTATTCGGCGCATCGCTCCCTGAAGACGAAATCGTAACGTTCGAAGACGCTTTGGTAGTTCTTGAAGACGAACAAGCTGAAGAATACGTAATGGAAGCGTATGAAATGGCTATGGCGGAATTCTACAAGCAACTTCCAGCAGGT
>JAZQZK010000190.1:0-2713 GCA_045634025.1 Candidatus Scatosoma sp. | reverse complement strand
ACAGGACCGGCGGGCGTGATTTTGAACCGCGGGTTTTCTTATCGGCTCAGGGTCCGCGCATATCGGTTTGTGAGGAAATTCTTCCCTGCATTCGCCGAAAAGAACTTTGGGAGCGTGGAGTATCGGGCGTTGCCTACGATCATGAAAGAGAGTTATAAAAAAATAGTCAATGAAGACTTGAGAGAAACGGCAAGTAGGGTACAAAATGAGATTCTGATTTTGGAAGGTAGGTCGGACACGACCACGCCGCCAAAGGAAGCGGAAGCGTACCTTGCCGTTATGAAGCGCGCAAGATTAGTGTTTTTGGACGGTGGGCATTTCGCGTTTGCGGAGAATCCCACGGCGTTTAACTTGTTAGCGGAGGAGTTTTTAGAAGATGTTTGAGTTTTCGGCAAAACTTGCCACCTGTATTGTAATGACTTGCCTTTTATATACGGCAACCTTCAAATTGCTTGGCGTATTACAGCAATCGGGCTATCAAAATAAAGCGTTTTGGCGTTGGCTAAAACGCAAGGACAATTTATATTTTAACCGCTTATTCGCTTGGTCGCTGGCGTCGCTTTTTGCAGGCGCGCTCGTGGCGGTAAGTGTGTCGCTGCTCGGCAAAGAAGTATCGCTCGTTGGGTTCGTTTCGACCTGTTTTCTATTTTCCTTTTTCTTTTGTCTTGTCGATAAAAAACACGCGCTCAAGGTACCCGTGTGCGTGACGAAACGGCTCGAGAGACTCGCCCTTTCCTATATTTTCGTGATCGCCGTAGCGGTGTTCGTACTCCTTTCCCTGCTTGGCGTTATAGAAAAATGGATAGGGAACGAGATTTACTCGTTATTCGCTCTTGCGCCGTTGTCCCTTTCGCCGATGCTTACGCCTTGGTTCTTGGCGCTTGGCAACGCTTTGATTTCTCCGTTTGAGAAACGTAATACCGCAAGGCATATAAACCGCGCAAAGCGTACGCTTGATACGTGTAAGGCGGTTCGTATCGGTATCGTGGGGAGTTACGGGAAAACAAGTGTGAAGAATATTTTAGCGAGTATTTTGTCTTCAAAATATTCCGTCGTATTTACGCCCGAATCGTACAATACCCCCGTTGGCGTTGCAAAGACGATCAACTGCCTAAACGCGCAAGGCGCGGAGATTTTTATTGCGGAAATGGGCGCGCGACGGGTTGGGGATATCGCCGAACTTTGCGAACTCGTAAATCCCGACTACGCCATTTTTACGGGCGTTTGTCGTCAACACATGGAAACGTTTAAGACGGAAGAAAATCTTTTGCAGGCGAAATGCGAAATTATCAAGGGTACGAAAACGCGCGTTGTTTGTGGCGCGGAATTGAAAGACAAAATCGCTACCTGCTCATCGCTTACGGACGAGGATAGGGCAAAATGCCTGTACCTTGATAAAGGGAATATCCATTCGCTTGAGCTTTTGGCGACGAGTACGAGATTTAACTTAACGCTTTCTAACGAGAGTATTGACGTCAAGACTTCGTTGCTCGGCGAAGGGAGCGTGGAAAATATCGCGATTGCGGTAATGCTCGCCTTTGAGCTTGGTATGACGGCGGAAGAAATTTTGCTTGGATTAGAGAAGGTAAAACCTATTCCGCACAGGCTACAACTTATCGAATCGAACGGAGCGTATATTCTCGACGACGCGTATAATTGCTCGGAAAAAAGCGCGAAAAGCGCGCTAGACGCGCTTTGTCGGTTTGACGGCAGACGGCTCGTCGTAACGCCGGGGATTGTCGAGGGCGGGGTTTTGGAAGAGAGTATCAATACGAACCTTGGCGAACTTCTCGCAAACGTTAAGCCTGATCGCATAATGCTGGTTGGCGAAAGGCTTGCCCAGTATATCAAAAACGGGTATGTAAACGCAGGCGGAGTGGAAGAAAAAATCGGCGTGTATTGTTCGCTTGAAATCGTCAAACAAATTTTGGGAACGGAGCTTCAAAGAGGGGATGCGGTACTCTTCCTAAACGACCTGCCCGACGTTTATTAAAATGGCTTTGTCGCAATGAATTAAATAAGGCAAAAGATAAAAAATAAAAACACCAAAGCGAAGAAAATTTTGCGGAGGTGTTTTTTGTATGAGAAAGGTGGCAGTTTTATTCGGTGGAAAGTCCTGCGAGAGAGAAATTTCCATTCTCACGGGCGTGTTTACTTACAATCTAATAGACCGTCAAGCGTTCGAGCCGATTCCTGTATATTTTCACTCGGACGGCAGGGCGTATTCGTCAGGGAAGATGAACTCGATAGAGTTTTTCAAGAAGTTTAAGACGGAGAATTGCGACGAAGTAGTTTTCGTGAACGGCGAACTGCATAAGCTAACCAAGAAAAAATTAAAGCCGATAGCAAAGATAAACGTTGCAATCAACTGTTGCCATGGTGGACTTGGCGAAGGTGGGGGCGTATCCGCGATGATGGAGTGGAACGGGATTCCGTTCGCGTCTCCATCCGTTGCTCCGTCAGGGATATTTTTGGATAAGTCGATTACCAAACTTATTGCCAAGGGGTTAGGGATTCCCGTGCTTGATTATATGCGGATTACCGAGTCCGATTATAAAAAACGCGGTCGGTTTTTGATTAAAAACATCCAAACTCGGCTTGGTTTCCCCGTCGTCGTCAAGCCTGCAAGATTAGGCTCGTCAATCGGAATCACCGTAGCAGGTACGGAAGAAAGCGTGGAAAACGAAGTCGGATCGTAGCCATGTCGTTCTGT
>JAZQZK010000189.1:0-1767 GCA_045634025.1 Candidatus Scatosoma sp. | reverse complement strand
GACGGTGCGGCAGACACTTCTATCCTTGCTTCTGTCGCGGCTCCTTTTGCATACGTTCTCGTTCCCGTTGTAGGTATACTTTCGTGGCAGCTTGCGGCGGCAGCGGTTACCGGTTTTATCGCAAAGGAAAACGTAGTCGGTACGATTGCCGTTTGCTATGGAATTACGAATTTCATTAACGTTGACGATCTCGTGCTTGAAAGCGGCGCGTCTGAAGTTGCGGCTATTCTTACCCTTACTAAAGTCGCCGCGCTTGCATATTTGATGTTTAATTTGTTTACGCCCCCTTGTTTTGCGGCAATCGGCGCGATGAACTCGGAAATCGGCGACAAGAAATGGTTCTGGGCTGGTATCGGGCTTCAATTTGCGGTCGGCTTTACCGTTTCCTTCTTGGTATTCTTCTTCGGTACGTTGTTCACAAGCGGTAGCTTTGGCGCGGTATGGATGCCTATCGTGGGTTGGATCGTGGTACTTTCCATCGTGGCGTTCGTTGGGTATTTAATCGTGAAGAAACAAAAAGAGTTGAAAGCGGAATAACCTAAAAATACTACGAAAAAGGGGATAAAACTATGGATAAACCTGAAATTATAGCAATCGCGATTATTGCGGTGATTATTGCGAGCGCGGTTATATATATCGTCAAGGCGAAAAAAAGCGGTAGAAAATGTATCGGTTGCCCTGACGATGGAAAATGCCAAGGCTTGTGTAATGGTTGTAGCGCTTGTTCTTGTAACGTGAACGAAGACGACTCCGAGCAGGAATAATTAGCGGTAAAAATTGAGAATTAAAAACACGGTTCTTTTCAAGTGAGAAGGACCGTGTTTACTTTTTTATTTAATTATAAAGCCTTAAAGCATAGACTTGATGATTTCATCTCTCGATAAAGGGGAGAGATAGATAGGGGGGATATCGAACACCGTCTTGCATCCAACCACGCCTTCCTTTTGAAGTCGATAGCACGCGCGAGCGTACGCGATGAGTACGGACGCTGTAAATTCGGGGTTGGAATCAAGTTTTAAGCTGTATTCAATAACGTGGGAATGTTCTTTGTTTAAGCCTGTCTTTCCGCTACGGATAACAAATCCGCCGTGGGGGATTCCGCTATGCTTTTCGTTGAGTTCTTCTTGGGAGATGAAGGTAACGCTCGTATCGTAGTCTGCGAAATAGTTAGGCATGGACTTGATTTCGGCTTCAATTTTTGCCTTGTCCGCGCCTTCCTTTGCCACGACGAAACACTCTCTCGTGTGTTTTTGACGAGTAGAAAGTTCGGGGTTTTCTGCGTTTCTAACCGCTTTAAGCGCGTCTTCTACGGGTACGGTGTATTGCTTTGCGTCCTGTACGCCGTCAATGCGACGAATAGCGTCCGAGTGGCCTTGGCTTACGCCTTTACCCCAAAAGGTATAGTCCTTTCCGTCAACTAAGACGGCGGAAGAGTACAGTCTTGCAAGCGAGAACATACCAGGGTCCCAACCAACGGAGATAACGGCGAGTTTGCCGTTTGCCGTTGCAGTTTCGTCCACGTTCTTGAGATGTTCGGGGATTTTTGCGTGCGTATCAAAGCTATCAATAACGTTGAAATATTTCGCAAGATAGGGGGTTTGTTCGGGTAAATCGGTGGAGCTTCCGCCACAAATAATCATAACGTCGATATCGTCCGTCATTTCAAGCGCTTTTTCTACGCTATACACGGGGATACCCGTGCGCGTTTGGACGGTGGCAGGATCGCGTTTCGTGAAGACGCCTACTGCCGTAAGGTCGGGGTTTTGC
>JAZQZK010000188.1:0-2385 GCA_045634025.1 Candidatus Scatosoma sp. | reverse complement strand
GGTACGATTTGCGTGATTTTAAGCGTTTGCGCTTTCATGCTATCGAACATTTCGCTGGACATAACGCCGAGCGCTGCGAGACCTTCGCTCGTTACAAGGGGATCGCCCTTTGCATCGTTTTTGAAGGTGCATTCTACGTAGCCGCCTTCAAGACGAGTACCGTTTTCGATGTATTCGCCGTATCTTCTAATGAAGCTACCCGTTGCAACCAAACGGCAGATTACTTCCAAACCGTGACCGAATACCGTTGCGGGAAGAACTTCCATCGTTGCGTTTTCGATATCTGCGGAAACGTAGTGGGTTTTGATGCCTGCTTTTTTGAGCATTTCAAAGTAGTAAACGGACGTTTCAAGGTTTGCCTTGCCGATACCTTCGATCGTTAAGCCTACGGTGTTTTCACCTGGATCGAATACGCCGTCTTTGCCGGTGCAGTCGTCTTTGAATTTGAGCATAACGTTGCCGTTATCGAGCTGGTAAACGTCTTTGGTTTTTCCTGCGTAAAGTTTTTTCATATAATGCCTCTCTTAAAAAATATTTCAGTTGGGACGTAAGCGCGCTTAAGCGCTCCTACGTATAATATTATAACAAATTTTTTAGCGTTTTTACAAGGAGATAGACGGCGTTTTCTTAATTTTTTTTAATTTTTTTCGATTTTTTTAGCGAGGAGTAGGGTTTTTAGATAATTTTAAGAAAAAACTCTCTTTTGCAGGTTGCAAAAGAGAGCAGTTATTATAAGGTGTTTTCAAGTAAGCTTTGAATGTCGTAGTTTTGTTTGTAGATAAGATAGGTCGTGAGTTTCGGGGTTTCAAAACCTTTCAACGTTACCGTTGTAAGCTCGCCTTTTTCAATTTCTTCGCGGACCATCGCGTAGGGTAAGAAAGTGTAGCCCATGCCTGCTTTAAGATAGGGTAAAAGCTTGGACGAGTTATCCACTTCAAGCTTGAAGATATGGTTTTCGGGGAAAAGGGAACGGATGAATTTTCCTACGCTACTCGACGTGAAGTCGCACATCAAATAGGGGATTTTAGCAAGCTGTTCCTTGTTGATTCCTTTCGGGAACTCGTTTTTATCCGCCGAGCAAACGAGAACTAAGGGTTCGGTTGCGTACACGTCGTTGCAATACCCCGTTTTCTTGAAGGGGACTGCGGAGAAGACTGCGCCTAAAACGTTGTCTTGCAGGGCGCGGATAAGGTCGAACGAGTGGCCGAGCATAACTTTTACCGAAGCGTTCTTGTTGTTGCTCAAGCATTTATTCACAAGTCCTTTAACGTACAGTTCGTACGTTGCGTTGATTGCGCCGATGCAGAAGGTTCTATGGTTTACGGTTACCGCGTTCATTTCATCAATCGAAGTTTGTTGGAGCTCGAGAATACGCTCTGCGTAGCGTAAGAAAATCTCGCCTTCTTCGGTAAGTTTTACCGTTTTTGAAACACGCAAAAATAACCGTTTGCCGACTTCTTTTTCAAGCTCGCTAATACGGTTGGTTACCGTCGATTGCGCAACTTTTAATTGTTCGGCGGCAAGTGTGAAGTTTTTTACTTTTGATAAAAATATAAAAGTTTGAAGTTCTTCTGTACTCATAGATTTTTTTGATACACCTCACCATATATATCTAATTATATTATAACACGAATAAAAATGAAAAGCAAGTAAAATTGCTAAAAAAATAAAAAAGTTGCGTTACTTTTCAAGAAGGTTTGACAAATATTGAAAAAAGGTGTATAATAAATGAGTGAAAGTCGAAATCAAGGGGGTAGGTATGAGTATTTCAGATCGAATAAACGCTTTGAAGGAAGAGCTCAAAGACAAAAATCCGTTCGGCGAAAGAGTGAAAATCGTACTTGCGACCAAGACTCGGACTGTGGACGAAATCAACCAAGCGATTGAAGCGGGTGTGGACGCCGTTGCCGAAAACAGGGTGCAGGAGTTTCGTGAAAAGACGGACTTGTTATTGCCTTGCGAGCAGCATTTTATCGGGCATTTGCAGACTAATAAGGTGAAATATCTCGTTGGGAAAATCTCCCTTTTTCATTCCTGCGATCGCGATGAGCTTGCCCAAAAGATTGCGGAAATTTCTCTTAAAAAGGGAGTTATTTCTAACGTATTGATGCAGGTTAATATCGGGAACGAAAGCTCTAAAGGCGGGTACGCTTTGGAAGACGCTAAAGAGTCGTTTTTACGGCTTTTGGGGGTAGCAGGGTTGAGAGTTTGCGGCGTTATGGCAATGTTGCCCGACTCCCAAGATAGAGAATATTTAGCCGAGCTTTCAGATAAAATGCGGGAGTTTTTCGAGTGGTGTAAACCCAAGTCGGATAGCGTGGAGTACCTGTCGATGGGAATGAGTGGGGATTACGCGTTGTGCGTGGAACACGGTAGTAATATGAT
>JAZQZK010000187.1:0-7933 GCA_045634025.1 Candidatus Scatosoma sp. | reverse complement strand
GAACCCATGATACCACCGTGAGAGGGTGGTGTCTTAACCGCTTGACCAACGGGCCATTTTATATTTTGTTTTTCGTCCCGTACCGTACGGGGGCTTTCGCTAACGCTCAAAGAAAATCAAAGATTTTCCGTTCCCCATGATACCACCGTGAAGGCGATAGTCTTAACCGCTTTACGGGCGGGCCGTCTTGTTTAATTACCTATGCATTATAGCATATTTCAAAATGAATATCAACTATTTTTATAGGATAGCATAAAAAAACTCGCAATTTTTTTTGAAAGGGGAAGAGTTTGATTGCATTTTCTATAAAAAATAAAAGCGCATAGCCAAAAAAACACTTGACAAGTAATAAATTGTGCCGTATAATAAATACATAAGTATAAGATTTTTCGGAGGTTCTTATGAAATACATCATCAAAAATAATCTTGACGACTATCGTTTGGTGTTTAAGAATAAATACGTACTCTATCAACAAATCGAGAAAAAAGCCCCCCTTCAAAAGAAGTTAAAGGTTTATCGTCAATTCAAGATTTTATATAAAAACGTAAAATATATCGAATACGAAAAATTCGCTTGCGAAGACGGTTCGAACGGCGTAGCGGTTACCATTCAATTACATAACCTTCAACCCGAATTCATCACCACGACCGTTATGTGGGACTTCTTTGGCGACTGGACGAGCAACGAATTAGACGTAAGCTTTGAACAAGTAAACAAAAAATTAAACAAAAAACGCAAATAATCTATCGTAGATAAAACGAAAAAAGCACAGGTCAACCCTGTGCTTTTTCTATGCCAGCCTAAAGTAGTTACGCTTTTTAGCGTTCTCGCATATACTAATACTAACGATACGTATTAGGAGAATGCTATGCATTTAGAAGTAAAAGACAATAAAGATTTAGGCGCAAAGCCGAGCGTAATCAACATACGTAACGAAACCATTTGCAACGACAATTTCCGAACGGCGATTTGGACGGGCGAGTATTTACAAGTAACCGTCATGTCCATTCCCGCAGGTGGGGAAATCGGCTTGGAAATGCACGACGATTTAGACCAGTTCATAAGAGTAGAACACGGTTGCGCGAACGTTTACATAGGTAATACGAAGCAGGACGTCAAGCTCGTAGGCAGGGTGAACCAAAACTACGCAATCGTCATTCCGTCAGGCGCGTGGCATAATATCATCAACACGTGTTCTTGTCCTTTGAAAGTGTATTCCGTTTACGCGCCCCCTAAACACCCGTTCGGGACTATCCATAAAACCAAGCTGGACTCTGATTTATCCGAGGACTAAAACCTATAAGAAAGGACGTGGGGAATATTCCTGCGTTTTTTCTTATGCGGATATTTTTATATGCGCAAATGCGAATTTTAGCATAAATACGATTGCAATTTTGCGCGCGGAATGGTACAATAGAACTATAAAAATATAGTGAGAAGGCGTATGAAAAAATTACTCATAACAGGCTTTGAACCGTTCGGTGGCGAGCAAATAAACCCGTCTTGGCAAGCCGTATTGCGTTTGCCGGACCAAATCGGCGAATATACCATCACTAAACTCCGTATCCCCGTAGTCTTCAAAGAAGGCGCGGAAACGGTGCTAAAAACGGCGAAAGAACTTTGTCCCGATATAATTCTTTGTGTTGGTCAGGCAGGCGGTAGAAGGGCGATTACGCCCGAATTTTTAGGGATAAATCTTCGTCACGCGGAAATCCCCGACAATAAGGGCAATCAACCCAAGGACGAACCGATTATCGTCGGTGGCGAGAACGCTTTATTCTCGACTATACCCGTCCGCAAAATAACTACGGCAATCAACGATAGTGGAATACCTTCCGCGGTATCCTATTCCGCAGGCGCGTACGTTTGCAACGACGTGCTTTACACCTTGCTTTCCTATTTCAAAAACACTCAAACGCAGGTAGGGTTTATCCACGTGCCGTACTGCGCCGAGCAAAACAAAGACCCGTCAATGCCTTTATCTACTATCGTTGAAGGCTTAAAAATAGCGATTGAAAATATATAATTAAAAGCACAGGTTTCGCCCTGTGCTTTTTTCACGTAAAAAATCTCCCCGAGTAAAGTCGGGGAGTGGAAAATTAAATTTTCTTTTTAAGTTCGCGGACTGCGTTTTGCAAGAAATATTCCGCCGTTGTGCCTTTACGAATAAGCTCTAACGCTTCTTCGCTTGAACACCATCTCGCTTCGGCGATCTCGTCCGTGTTAAGCTTGATATCGCCGTCTTCAACGACAACGATAAAGTTAAGCATAAGCACGTCCTTTTTGCCGTGGTAACGCGAAGACATATATTTCGCCTTGACTACGTTCAAGCCAAGTTCTTCCTTAATCTCTCTAGGAACGGTCTTTTCAGCGTTCTCGCCTTTCTTAACGTAGCCGGCAAAGAGAATAAAATCTTCATCTTCAACGTGCTTTGCGAGTAAAATCTTATCCTGCGCGCGGTTGGTAACAACCATCGACACCGCTACGCTAAACTGCGGGAAAATATAATCGGCGCAAGTCGAGCAATAGGGGATAAGCCCCTCGTTTTCGCAAAACCGCAAAGAGAGCTTTTGTCCACATTGTCTGCAATACATGAAAATCTCCTTCCGTAAAGGCCGAATCCCCTTATCATTCAAGCCAGTTACGCTTATTTAGTAAGCCTGCAAATGAATTATTTCACGCAAACTCGTCAATATTATAATACGCCATTTTTCCCGCTTTGTCAATACCCTATTGCCAACTTTTTTATCCCTTTCAACCCTTTTTTAGCAGTTTTTTTACTTTTTTTAATAAAATTTACAAAATACACTTGACAAGCCGTCTTCAATGTGATATCATTTTAATATCAAAACCAAATAAGGAGAGCGAAAATGTTAAAGATAGAAGGCTTAAAAAAGACGTATAAAGGCGGAAAGCGCGCGGTTGACGGGCTTGATTTGGAAGTAAAGGCGGGGGATATCTTCGGCTTTATCGGGCACAACGGCGCGGGCAAGACGACGACCTTAAAATGCGTTGCAGGGATTTTGGATTTTGAAGAAGGGGAGATTTTGGTGGACAGGAAGTCCGTTAAAGAAAGCTCGCTTGACTGCAAAAAAGTGATGGCGTATATTCCCGATAACCCCGAGCTTTACGATTATTTAACGGGGATACAGTACCTTAATTTTATCGCGGACGTGTACGGCGTGGACGCGGGGGAGCGCACGCAAAAAATCGAGCGTTACGCAAAGGAATTTGAAATTTCCGAGTGGCTTGGTGATTTAATTTCCGCCTACTCCCACGGTATGCGACAAAAACTCGCGATAATTTCCGCGCTTTTGCATTCCCCGAAATTGCTTATCTTAGACGAACCGTTCGTCGGGCTTGACCCCAAAGCTTCGTTAAAACTCAAAGAACTTATGCGTGAGCGTTGCAACGAAGGTGGCGCAATCTTTTTCTCCACGCACGTGTTAGAAGTTGCGGAAAAACTCTGTAACAAAATAGCAATTATAAAGGGCGGAAAACTCGTCGTTTCAGGCGATACTGAAGAATTGACGAACGGAAAATCACTTGAAAGCGTGTTTATGGAGGTCGTCAATGTTTAAGTCGGTTTTGCTATTGACGAAATTGCAAATTTGCAATCTTTTCTCGCTCAACGAAGCCAAATACGCGAAGGATAAAAGCAAGAAAAAACGTCTAAAAACCACGCTTTTTGCGTTTATAATACTAGCCGTTATGCTTGTTTTTTATTCGGCGTCGATCAGCTACGCGTTCGCAAGTTTTGGGTTCTCGAATATCGTTCCGCTCTATCTTGGAACGATGGCGTTTTCGATAATTTTCGGGTTTAGCGTATTCCGCGCCGGCTCGATTTTCGACGTGAAATCGTATGAAAAACTCGCCGTTTTACCTGTTTCCCAAAGCGCGATAGTAGCGAGTAAATTTTTAACGCTCTACGTAACGAATTTCTTGTTCTCGTTTGTCGTTATGGTAAGTGGCGCGATTGCGACCTGCATATTCGTCGGCTTTGACGTATGGTTCTTGTTTTCGATGATAGTGTCGAGCGTATTCTTACCGCTCTTACCGATTACGCTTGCTCTGCTTATCGGCACGGTAATTTACGCGATTGTAAGCCGTTTCAAAAAGAACAACTTTCTCAAAACCGCGCTTACGACTATTTTCGTCGTAGCCGTCGTTATGTGGCCGAGTATGGTGGATACGAACGCAACCGATTTAGAGTTTATTGAAGATATGGCTACCCTGTTTTCGTCGATAGGAAATATCTTCGCGCCACTTGCTTGGATGGGGGCAGGTACGAGAGTTTCGGGGATAGGCTACTTTTTCCTGTTTATAATTTCATCGGTAGTGGTGTTCGTATCGTATTCCTTCTTGGTCGGGAAATTCTATAAAAATATCTGTTCCGCGCTCTCGTCAAAATCGGCGAACGCGAACTTCAAAATGTCCAAACAAACGTCGCAAAAACCCGTTCTCGCGCTCTATAAACGCGAGTTTAAGCGGTATATTTCCTGCTCCATCTATTTTATGAATACCGCAATGGGCAATATTCTTGCGGTGGTCCTTGCCTTTTCCGTTTTATTCGTGGGATTAGACAGCGTTTTAATGCAATTAAGCATACCTAAATCCTTTCTTACCTTGCTTGCTCCCTTTACGATTGCGCTCGTGAACAACCTTTCGCCGTTGACCGCGACTGCGATTTCTATGGAAGGCAAGGGATTTGAACAAACCAAAGCGTTGCCTGTTTCTGCAAAGACGGTAATGGATGCAAAACTGCTTTTACAATACACCTTTTCCCTGCCTACGTCCTTGCTTTGCTCTACGAGTTTTGCAATCGCTCTTGGCGCGAAAGGGCTTGAAATTCTTTGGATATTCGCTATTCCTTTTGCGGTGTCATTACTTGTTGGCGCGCTTGGACTCTTCGTCAATGCAAAGAATCCGTGCCTGTCTTGGGACAACGCGAGCGTCCCCGTCAAGCAAAGCTCGTCCGTGCTTATTTGTATGATTTCGAGCATGGCGGTAGTGGCTTTATCGGCAGTAGCTACCTTCGTAGTCGGCGAACAATTCAAGGATATAATAAGCTTACTGCTTACGGCATTGTACGCGGTAGGCGTGGTAGTGATATACAAAAAACTTACAAATCTTCGTCTGAACGAAATCGACGAAAAATAATAGGGAGTAAGTATGGAAAAGATAATTCAAATAAAAAACCTTCATAAAAGTTTCGGGGAAATTCACGCCGTCAACGGCTTGACGTTCTCGGTAAACAAAGGCGAACTGTTCGCGTTTTTAGGCGAAAACGGCGCGGGAAAATCCACGACGATTTCTATCTTTTGCGGTCAGCTTAAAAAGGATAGTGGGGAAGTTATTATCGACGGGGAAAACTTGGAAGAAAACTTAGTAAACGTCAAGCGTAAACTCGGCGTAGTTTTTCAAGGCTCTATGCTCGATAAACCCCTTACCGTCTATCAAAACCTTGAACACAGGGCGTCGCTTTACGGGATTTTTGGCGAAGAGTTCAAAAACCGCTTAAACGAACTGTCTTCGCTTTTAGAGCTTTCAGAACTTCTTAATCGTCCTTACGGCAAGCTTTCGGGTGGACAACGCCGTCGCATAGACATCGCAAGAGCGCTTATTCACGATCCGAAAATTCTCGTTTTAGACGAGCCGACGACAGGTCTTGATCCGCAAACCCGAAAATCAGTTTGGGGCGTTATAGAAAAGCTTAGAAAGGAAAAGGGGGTAACGGTATTTTTAACGACGCACTATATGGAAGAGGCGGCGGAAGCGGACTATATCGTCATTCTCGATAAAGGAAAAATTTGCGCGGAAGGCACACCGCTTGAGCTTAAAAAGACACACGCGAAAGACGTTATCCTTCTCTATAACGTGAGCGAAGAACAGGTTAAAAAGCTTGAAAAACCCTATCGTCCTTTGCGAGATGGGTATAAAGTAGAGATAGAAGGAGTTTCCGTTGTCAACGAACTAATTTTGAAATATCCGGAAATATTTGTTGATTACGAAGTCATGAAAGGGAAAATGGACGACGTATTTTTAGCGGTAACGGGCAAGACGCTTGAAGGAGAAAGACAATGAAACAAGTCGTAAGTTTAACCAAACGCAACGTAAATTTATTTTTTAAGGACAAGAGTTTATTCTTCGTGTCGTTGATTACACCGATGATTTTGCTCGTATTATACGTAACTTTTTTAGGCGACGTTTACAAGGACTCCCTGCTCATGAACTTAAGCGGCTTTAGTTTATCGGATAAAGTACTGGGCGGTTTTGTCGGAGCGCAACTTTGCTCGTCTATTTTATCGGTATCCTGCGTGACGGTAGCCTTTTGCTCGAATATGCTAATGGTACAAGATAAAGCAAACGGTATGCTCGTAGATTTAACCGTTTCTCCTATTAAGCGGGAAAAACTTGGTGTCGCCTACTTTTTAGCAACCGAATTAACGACGCTCATTGTGGTTGGATTTGCATTGATGGCGAGCTTTGTTTTTCTAGCAATTCAAGGCTGGTATTTATCCTTTGCGGACGTTGTTTTACTCGTTTTAGATATTATTTTATTGACTACGTTCGGTACGCTGTTATCATCGATTGTCAACTCGTTTTTGACTACGCAAGGTCAAATGTCCGCGGTCGGCACGATGGTATCGTCCTGCTACGGTTTCATCAGCGGCGCGTACATGCCCCTGTCGCAGTTCGGCGAAGGATTGCGAACGGCGCTCGGTTTCTTCCCCGGTACGTACGGTACGTCGCTTTTAAGAAATCACGCCTTACGCGGTGTATTTACGGAAATGCAAGAGCAAGGCGTACCCGTACAACTCGTAGAAGAAGTAAGGACGGCGTTCGATTGCAATTTATACTTCTTTGAAAATAAGGTGGAGCTTTGGGCAACGTTCGCCGTAATCCTTGGCACGATAGCGGTACTTTTCGCCGTGTACCTTTTGATTATGCAAAAGAAAAACAAGACTTTTAATTAAAATTAAAAAATCAAGCCCTTCAAAGCGTTGACAACCTTTCTTAAAAGGAGTATAATACCTTTAGGATTGAAGATATTTACACCTTCAAAAAAGGAGAAAACTTATGTTAATGGACGCAATAATCAAGCCCGCAAGAGAAAAGGGTTTGGAGCTTGTAAGAAAGGAAATCCCGCAAATCGGTTTTGGCGAAGCGCTCGTTAAAATCCATTACACCGCTATCTGCGGTACGGACGTACATATTTACGACTGGAACGACTGGGCGCAAAAAACCATCAACGCGCCTATGACGATCGGCCACGAATTCGTGGGTGAAATCGTGGAAATCAAGGGCGCAACGGACACCTTCAAGGTCGGCGATATCGTCTCTGCGGAAGGCCACGTAGTTTGCGGAAAATGCCGTAACTGTCGCGCAGGCAAAAAACATTTGTGTCCGAACACCAAAGGTATCGGTGTAAACCGCGACGGTATCTTCGCGGAATACGCTCGTATCCCCATTGAAAATTTATGGCTTTGCGACACGGAATCTATCCCTGAAAAAATGTACGCAATTTTCGATCCGCTCGGCAACGCAACGCATACCGCGCTTAAATACGGTATGGTCGGCGAAGACGTACTCATCACGGGCGCAGGTCCTATCGGGATTATGGCGGCGGCAATTTGCCGTCACGTCGGCGCAAAGAACGTCGTTTTAACGGATATTAGCGATTATAGATTAGAGCTTGCAAAACAAGTCTGCCCTTCGATTACGACGGTAAACACGAAGGACAAACGCTTGAAAGATTTACAAAAAGAAATCGGTATGCTCGAAGGCTTTGATATCGGCTTGGAAATGAGCGGTAGCCCGATAGCCTTCAACGAAATGATCGACAATATGATCATGGGCGGTAAAATCGCAATGCTCGGCGTTCAAGGCAACAATACGACGATTGACTGGAACAAGGTCATCTTCAATATG
>JAZQZK010000186.1:0-2391 GCA_045634025.1 Candidatus Scatosoma sp. | reverse complement strand
TATCTTATGTGCGATATGCTCTCGCTCCCCCTTGTTTCCATCGGTAACTATTTGGGCGGTAGAGACCATACGACTATTATGTATTCAAGAGACAAAGTACAAGAACTCCTGAAACTCAACGACCGTTTCGCAAAAGAAGTGGACGATATCAGAAATATTATTTTGAAGCAATAAGTATATGTCAAACTATCAACAAGAATTTATTGAATATACCGCAGACGCGGTAGTCGTAGGCGCAGGTCACGCAGGTTGTGAAGCTGCGCTTGCTCTTGCTCGGACGGGGATTTCTACCGTCCTTTTGACGTTGAATTTGGACAGTATCGGGTTTATGGCGTGCAACCCCTCCATAGGCGGTACGGCGAAAGGACATCTCGTTCGTGAAATAGACGCGCTCGGCGGGGAAATGGGTTTGAACGCGGACAAGACCGCGCTCCAAATCCGTATGCTCAACGTCGGCAAGGGCGCGGCGGTGCAAAGTTTGCGTTCGCAATCGGACAAGAACGCGTACCACCGTGAAATGAAATCAGTTCTTGAAAACACCGAAAATCTCCGTATTCTCCAAGCCGAAGCAACGGAAATTCTCGTCGAAGACGGGAAATGCGTGGGCGTAAGAACGGAATACAACGGCGTTATCCCCTGCAAATGCGTAATTTTATGCGCAGGCGTGTACTTGAACAGCGAAACGATTACCGGTTCAGTTGTGAAAAAATCAGGCCCTAACGGATTTTCTAGCGCGACCTTCTTAACGCAAAACTTAATCGACCTTGGCTTCAACGTCCGCCGTTTCAAGACGGGTACGCCCGCCAGACTCGACGGTAGAACGCTCGATTATGAAAAATGCGAAATGCAAGACGGCGGTACGCACATTTATCCCTTCTCGTTCATGAGTGAAAAAGCGCCCGAGAATAAACGCCCCTGTTATCTCACTTACACCAACTTATCCACGCACGGCATTATCCTTGAAAACCTTGACCGCTCCCCTTTATATAACGGCGTGATTCAGTCGGCAGGGCCTAGGTATTGTCCGTCTATTGAAACGAAGGTAGTACGCTTTAAGGACAAGGAACGCCATCAAATTTTTCTTGAACCGGAAGGCGAAGACACCTTGGAAGTTTACGCGCAAGGCTTATCCACTTCCATGCCCCATGACGTACAAAAAATGATGTATAGGTCCATACCAGGTATGGAACGAGCGGAAATCGTCCGCTACGGCTACGCCATTGAGTACGACTGTATCGACACCCTTGACGTACTCCCCACCCTTGAGTTTAAGAAGGTGGAAGGTATCTATACGGCAGGTCAAATTAACGGCACTTCGGGTTATGAAGAGGCGGCGGCGCAAGGCTTGATTGCAGGGCTTAACGCATCGCTCAAACTCCGCGGACTCCCCCCTTTCGTCCTTCGTCGTGACGAAGCGTATATCGGGGTTTTAATCGACGATCTCGTTACCAAAGGCACGGACGAGCCCTATCGAATGATGACTTCGAGAGCAGAGCATCGTATTTGTCTTCGCCAAGACAACGCCGATTTCCGTTTAACGCAAAAAGGCTACGAGCTTGGACTCGTTAAGCAAGATAGATACGAAAAATATCTGCAAAGAAAGTCGGACTACGAAAAACTTTTAGAAGAACTTGCAACGCGCGTACCGCAAAAACAGGCGGCGGAATTCCTTAAAAACTACGGCTACGACGCGCCTAGCAAGAGCGTTTCGTACGCGGATATGATTAAACGTACCATTCCCTTAAAAGAGATTATGGAATACTTCGACGTGTTCAAGAACTATAAGAAAGACGTCTTGGAAACGGCGGAAATTACCGTGCGTTACGAAGGGTACTTAAAGCAAGGTAACGAGCTTATCGAACGCGCGAAAAAACTCGAGAACAAACACCTGCCCCCCTCGCTTGACTATACGACAATTAAAGGACTTCGTTTAGAAGCGCAAGAAAAGCTGAACAGAATCAAGCCTTTGAACCTTGGACAAGCAAGCCGAATTTCAGGAGTAAACCCTGCGGACGTGTCCGTTTTAATGGTATATTTAGCAACGCAAAAATCTGAATAGTTCCGCTTAAAATTTAGTTAAATTTTATAAAAAAATGGATAGGTATGATTACCTATCCATTTTTTTGTTTTATAGTTATTTTTCCGAACCCTTTGCAATACCAGCAGCCGTAGCCGATTCAAAAACTTCATCAGTTTCAATACAATGTACTGCGCGTTTATTTCCTGCTTTACGATTTCGTGGACTCCATCGTTTTTGCTCCCACTCATCTAAATATGACCAATGAAACCCACTGCTTGTTAATCTAGAGTCCTTACATGCTCGCGCTATATTGGTCGAACCATCAGTTGAACGAATCGCATCTGATATAGAATCGTAAATAACACCTGTTT
>JAZQZK010000185.1:0-4866 GCA_045634025.1 Candidatus Scatosoma sp. | reverse complement strand
TGCGTTTTTCAGGCGGATTTTTTGATGAATTTGCTATTATAAATTTGTTATAAATTTTTTTAAGATATAAGGAGAAAACTATGGATTGTAATAAAAGACCGGAGTCTATGGCAAGAATTACGACGATTGAACTTGCAAATGCGTTTATCGACGAGCAGGTAAAAGCTGTTCGCGAACAAGTCGGCAACAAGAGCGTATTGCTCGCTTTGTCGGGTGGTGTGGATAGCTCCGTCGTTGCGGCGTTGCTTATTAAGGCAATCGGCAAGCAACTCGTTTGCGCACACGTAAACCACGGGTTGATGAGAAAGGGGGAAAGCGAACAAGTGCTTGAAATTTTCAAGAACGGCTTGGACGCTAACCTTGTTTACATCGACGCTACCGACCGTTTCCTTGATAAACTCGTGGACGTTGCAGACCCCGAAACCAAGAGAAAGATTATCGGCGGAGAATTCGTGCGCGTATTTGAAGAAGAAGCAAGAAAACTTGAAGGTATCGCCTTCCTTGCGCAAGGTACGATTTATCCCGACATTATTGAAAGTAAAGGCGTTAAGGCGCACCACAACGTAGGCGGTTTGCCTGAAGATATGAAGTTTGAAGGCTTGGTTGAGCCGGTTAGACTTTTGTATAAAGACGAAGTTAGAGTGGTAGGTAAGGCGTTGGGCTTGCCTGCGGAAATGGTTGATCGTCAACCCTTCCCCGGTCCTGGTCTTGGCGTACGCTGTATGGGCGCAATTACTCGTGACAGACTTCGCGCGCTTCGTGATTCCGACGCAATTTTGCGTGAAGAATTCGATAAGGCAGGCTTGACGGGTAAAGTTTGGCAATTCTTCACCGTCGTTCCCGATTTCCGTTCGACGGGTGTGCGTGATGGAAAGCGCGTATTCGACTGGCCCGTTATCATCCGCGCGGTGAATACCGTGGACGCGATGACCGCAACCGTTCCTGAAATTGAATGGTCTGTTTTGAAGAAGATTACGGACAGAATTTTAAGCGAAGTTGACGGTGTTTGCCGTGTGCTTTACGATTTAAGCCCCAAAGCTCCTGCAACGATTGAGTGGGAATAATTTGAGCCAAGCTCAAATTTACTATACTCGTTTTTGGAACGAGTATAGCGTAGGATTTTGAATTTTATAAACGATAAAACAGGCGTGTCCAAAATGGATGCGCCTGTTTTTTACCCTAAAGGGTAAATTCTTCTAAAAATCTTGAAAAAGTATGCAAAAGCACGGAAAAATTTACGTGAATTTTATGACTTTTTCTCTTTGATATGTTATAATAAATATAGTATAAATTTTAACAAAAACCCGTCTTTGAATTTATCTCGTTTTTCGGTAGTTCAAGGGGGAAATCCCGATAAATTTTTTGAAGACGAGTCCGAAATAATTAGCGGAAGAGAATCCGCAAAGACAGGAAATTTCTTCGATGGATTTGCTCGTATACGTAAGTAGCGACATCGCTTTATTGATACGGATTTTGGATAAATAGTCCATAATCGAGCAGTTCATCATCTTCTTAAACCGCGCGCAAAGGGTGGCTTTGGATAAGAAAAATTCCGCGCAGAGTCTTTGTAGGTCGAGTTCTTCTTGATAGTTCTCGTTAAGGTACGCAACGAGTTTTTTGATAATCGGGTCGGCGGTCATTTTTTGCTCGGATTTTGAAAGCGGTGTGAGCGCGGTCAAGGGTTGCGATTGCAAAAAGCAAATAATCGTTTTGACGATATGGAGTTTGTACTCGTTGTCGTTTTTCGGGTCTTGTTCCTGCGTTTGCTTGGCAAGCTCTAAAAGCGATTGCAGGAAAGGGAATGCCGAGTCGGGAATACGGAAAGCGCATTTTTCGCCCAAGCCTTGTAAAAAGGCGACGTCGTCCTTGCTTAAATAGTCGAGCGAGACGTTGATATTGATTCTATGATAAGGCCCGCCAACCGTTTTATGTAACGAGAAGGGCGGGAAAACACAGACCGTTTTTTCGGGGATTACGAGCGATTGTTCTTGGAAAAGAATCTCTCTCTCGCCTTCTAAAAGGAAGTAAATTTCGAAGTATTCGTGACTGTGCGGTTTGGACATGGAAAATTCCGTCGGCATGGCTTTGTTTTCAATTTCTAAAAATTTCATAAAAATCCTACGATTTATGTATTTTTAGGTATATTTTATCATTTTTTGTATAGTAAGTCAAGCTTTTTTTTGGTATAATGGTAAAGTAAAGCAAATACTATAGTGAAACTATAGTAAAAGCAAATTAAAAAATAAAAATGCGGAGGGCATTATGATTAAAATTTTACAATACGGTGAAGGCAACTTTTTACGTACGTTCGTGGACGTATATTTCGATTCGCTTAACAAAAGCGGGATTGGCGAGTACGGCGTTAGTATCGTAAAACCTATTACGTTCGGTACGCTTGAACGTTTTGAAAAGCAAAACAATAAGTATCATATCGTACTTCGTGGCGTTAAAGACGGTCAAGACGTTGAAGACGTTTACAAAGTAGATTCACTTATTAGCGCTATCGACCCGTTCGTTGACGCAGAAAGCTACTATGCTTTGGCGAAAGACCCCGAGCTTAAGATTATCGTTTCTAACACGACGGAAGCTGGTATCTGCTTTAACGGTAACGATACCTTCGAAGGCTTTGAAACGATTACCTATCCTGCAAAACTCACGAAATTCCTTTTCGAACGTTTCAACGCAGGTCTTGACGGCGTATATCTCTTGCCCGTAGAACTTATCGACAACAACGCAACCGAGCTTAAAAAGTGCGTTGATAAATACATCGAGCTTTGGAACTTGCCCGTAGCGTTTAAGGAATGGAACGATAGTCAAAACTATTACTGCAACACGCTCGTTGACCGTATCGTATCCGGTTATCCCCGCGACGTGGAAACCAAGGAACATCTTGCTGAACTTATCGGCGAAGAAGACGACCTTGTTTCCGTTGGCGAACCGTTCGGGCTTTGGGCTGTTGAAAAGAAAGGCGATATCGAAAACTATATCAAGGAAGGCGAACACAATATCGAAGTGGTGCTTACCAACGATATCGGCTATTACAAGAAGAGAAAGGTACGCGTATTGAACGGTAGCCATACCAACCTCGTACCTGCAGGTCTTCTTTTGGGCGCGACGACCGTTTACGATTGCATGAAGGACGAAAGATTGTCCGCATTCGTTGAAAACACGCTCACCGAAGAAATCAATCCCTTCGTTTCCGACGACCTTGCGGCAACGACGGTATTTGCGGACAGTATCAAGAGCCGTTTCTTGAATCCGTACCTTAACCATCAGCTTATCAGCATTTCCTTGAACTCCATCTCCAAGTGGAGAGCAAGAGTATTGCCTAGCTTTAAGGACTATTACAACACGCACGGAAAACTCCCTGAAAATCTCGTGATCGGTTTCTCCTATCTCATGGCGCTTTATAGCGGTATCACTGAAAAGGACGGCAAGTATTACGTTACGCTCGGCGGTAAAGAAGTTGAATATAAAGACGACCTTCCTTACCTTCAATACTTCGCAGCGAAGAAATCTATCGCTGGATTTATGTCGAGCGAAGAGATTTGGGGTGAAAACCTTATGCAATACCGTAACTTCTACTTTACGGTTATCAAGAACGTTGAAAAAATCAGAAGAGGCATTTGCTTGATATGAAGAACGTAATTATCAATGAAAAGGACAGCGTTGGCGTTTGCCTTGACGGAACGGATAAAATCCCCGCAGGGCATAAGTACGCGCGCAAGAATATTAAAGAAGGCGAGTACGTAATCAAATACGGTGAAATCATCGGTAGAGCTACGCAAGACATCGCGGAAGGCGAATGGGTACATACCCATAACGTAAAATCGCATTTGGACGAAAACGTGGCATACAGGTACGAGTTTAATGCAAATTCTTTCCCGAAAATGACGGCTACTTTCCAAGGTTTTAAGCGTGAAAAGGGTAGAGCGGGTATTAGAAACGAAATCTATATCATTCCCACGGTTGGTTGCGTAAACAACGCTTGTATGCGTCTTGCGAACGCGGCGCAAAAGTTCGTGACGGGTAGCATTGACGGTATCTTCGCTCTCACTCATCAGTTCGGTTGCTCGCAACTTGGCGAAGACAACGATAACATTAAAAAGTTACTCTGCTCGATTGCGCTTAATCCCAACGCAAGCTACGTCTTGTTCGTGGGCTTGGGCTGTGAAAACAACGGCATGGACGGTATCAAGGAATACCTTGCGCCTTACGGCAGAGATAACATTGAATTCTTCAACTGTCAAGACGTTGAAGACGAGCACTCTTACGGTATGGCGATTTTGGAAAAGTTTGCTGAAAAAGCAAAGGTTCTTAAACGCGAACCCGTAGATTTCTCCGAGCTTTGCATCGGTCTTAAATGCGGTGGTAGCGACGGATATTCCGGCTTGACGGCAAACCCGCTCGTTGGTAAAATCACCGATAAAATGGTATCGCTCGGCGGTAGCGCGATTTTGACCGAAGTTCCTGAAATGTTCGGCGCTGAACAGCTCCTTATGAATAAGTGCGAAAGCCAAGAAGTCTTTGAAAAGTATAAGAGCATGATCGAAGCGTTCAAGGACTACTACATTAAGCAAGGTTTCCCCGTTTACGAAAACCCCAGCCCCGGTAACAAGAAGGGCGGTATCACGACCTTGGAAGAAAAGTCGCTTGGTTGCGTAGAAAAGGCGGGTACGAGCAAAATCGTGGACGTACTTGCGTACGGTGAACAGGTGAAGAAGGTAGGCGTGTCCGCGTTGAACGCGCCCGGTAACGATTTAATCGCGTCGACGGCGCTTGCTGCAAGCGGTTGCCAAATCGTACTTTTCACGACGGGTAGAGGTACTCCGTTCTCGACCTTCGTACCTACGATGAAGATTTCTT
>JAZQZK010000184.1:0-2475 GCA_045634025.1 Candidatus Scatosoma sp. | reverse complement strand
TAACGCTATCAGGGTTCTTCCCTTCCTTCTTCGCCCGACTAATCTTCCCAAAATACCTAATCGACAAAAGCAGATATTCTTCTTCAGAGAGTTTGTCAAAAAGGCTATCGAGCTGACTTTTCAGCCAAGCAAGTCTTTGCTTTTTCAAAATCTCGCCCGCTATGTACTCGGCAAGCTCGCAAGGATCTCCCAAATACCGATGCGAAAGCACCGCCTTATTCTCAATATGTTGTCCATAATCCTCCTCCAACGTTTTCAATTTTGGATAAGTATATAAAATCGCCTTTACACAATTCTCCATAAAAAATCACCTCCTTTCGTGCAAAGTATATATGTCTATATGTATATATGTAAATATGAATTGACTACCGTCATGAATTGATAGAATACTATCATGAATTGAACGCTTTGCGTTCGTGAATAGCAAGGCAAGCCTTGCATTATGGCATAAACTTTATAAATTTCTTCCACAATGCAACCACAGGTTGCAATTCATGGTATCGCCTATTCATGAAATCTATAATTTCAATTCATGCAAACTCCGTTTGCAATTCATTCAATCTTGCAATTCATCGCCGTTCGTAATACCATTATGCCATAGATTTTTCATTTGTAAACCCCCACCTGCCAACTTTTTTGAACATTTGTTCGGATTTTTTACGATTATACGCCCTAAACCTTGACAGCTATGCGCCACATTTAATAAATTTTTTACAAAAAAAATAGCCAAGCGAGAAAAATTCTCGCTTGGCTATCAACCTACTAAAATTCAATTTTTCAAAGCCTATATTTTAATACCACAACAAACGACTGGAAAATATCGTATAGGCAAATTTGCAATCAATTTTATGCTAAAGCCACGTCCTTTTCACGAACGCTCGTCTTGATATTCCCGCCCGCATTCATGGTAAAACGTAAATAATAGGTCACTCCGTTTTCAAGCTTATAATCAAAAGAAAACTCGTGCGTTTGCGAAACGCTCGTCTGGTCCGACATATACTTACTTCCCATCATAGCCGATTTTTCAGAGTAGAAATCAACCGTTTTAACCACGGCGTCTTCACAATCCACCGTCACGGTAATCCCGTTTTCCCCCTGCCCGACAAATTTCACGATCGTTTCCAAATTTTTTGAAGTCGTGATATTCCCAGAGTCATAAATCCCTTCGTTGTTTTTGCTCAAACTCACGGCAAGATCTTCTTGGCACGACCTACAAACCCCGTAAGAATCCAAATAATGCTTATGCGAAAGATCGGTCTGACACCCCGCGCTAAAAAGCAAACCAAACGCCATACCAACCGCAAAAACGCTCTTCACTAAATTTTTTCTCATAATTTCCACCTTCTATTTATCAAAATAGTCTAGCATAATTATTTTATCACATCTCCAACCCAAAATCAAGGTTTTTGAAAAAATTAAAGCGAAAAAATAAAAGACAATTTATTGCTTTTTTCGACAAAGCGTGATATAATGGTATTATGAAACCTTATACGAAGAAAATTTCATATTGCGCGCTCGGTTTTGCTTGTAGTCTTGCGCTCGGCGTCCTTGCCCTGCCTAATTGTTTCACAGTAAACGCGGAAACGGAAAAGGACGTTCTTATCACGCCCACAAGCTACGAGCAGTACCTTAACCTGACGTCGCCTTCCGACGTGGCGGTGAACGAGCGTTACACGGCAATCTCGGACAAGAACTCCATCTATTTATACGACGGGGTTGACGGCGTTTACAGGAAATACACCCACGCCCAAAACACCGACAATACGAAAAACGACGTAACCAAGCTTCAATTTTCAAGCGACGGCACGCTATACTTTTCCGATAAATCGACCTCTCTTTACCGCTTAAATCCTGCCACGGCAACGCTTGCAGGCGAACGTGAAGACTTGGTTTGTAGCGCCTTCGCAATTGCAGGCAACGAGCTGTACTTTAGCAACGTGTCAGGCGGTATCTCTTCGATTTCCAAAGCCGAACTTTCTTCCCTTTCGTTATCGTCAAGCACGTCGATTGTGGATAATCTAACTTCAGACACGGTGCTTGCAATATCAAACGGCGAAATTTTCTACACCGATAGCGGTAAATACTTGCACAAATATCCAAGCGAGCAATCGAGTTTCATCAGCGCATTCTCGAACTCCTTGACGTCGATTGCCGTCACAAGCTCGACATTCTGTTGCACCGACAATTCAGGCGTATTCTCCGTCTATAACTTCATAGACCTTTACGCAAACGGTGGCAACGCCGAACCTATTTTCACGGCGGAAGGAAACTTCTCCAAGCTCTCGATTTTCGGCGACTTCGTGTACGCCATCGACGGCGATTGCGTAAAACAATATTCTCTTGCAAAATCCTCGTTCACGGACTATCAAATTTGCGCAACGTCCAATGCAACAAACCGCTTGAACGGCGCAACGGACGTCCTCTTACACAACGGGAAAGTCATCACCGCAGACGCAGGAAATTCCCGTATTTCCA
>JAZQZK010000183.1:0-7967 GCA_045634025.1 Candidatus Scatosoma sp. | reverse complement strand
ACAGGCGCTCCGTCCAAAATACGCTGGTAAAATTGCACCCATCCAAATCCCTATCATGGAAGGCGGCAAGATGCAGGCCTGTATCAACGCTTTGCAGGAACGTGCTTACCTCTTCAAGGAAGGCGGTCCTCAAGAAATCGCCATCCCCGACAACATGAAGGATCAGGTTGCGGAAATGCAGGCTTCCCTTATGGAAACAGCTGCTGAAAACGATGAATTCTTGCTCGATAAATTCTTCGAATCGGGCGAATTAACCCGTGAAGAAACCATCCGCGGTATCCGTATCGGTATTGCAGGTGTTAACACCATTCCCATCATGGCAGGTTCGGCACTTCAAAACCGTGGTGTTATCAACCTTTTGAACGAAATCGTGAACTATATGCCACAAGCCCGTGAAAGAGCGAACGCGATGGCGGACGACCTTGTAAACGATAGAATTATTACCGTTATGCCCGAAGACAACGCTCCGTTCGCGGCGCAAGTATTCAAGACGGTTATCGACCCGTATTCGGGGAAATTGAGCTACTTGAAGAGCTTCCGCGGTACGCTTAAGAGCGGTTCTACCGTTTGGAACGCGAATACCGAACAGGAAGAACGTATCGGTCAAATCTACTTATTAAAAGGCAAGAAAATGGAACCTGTGGACGAACTCGTTGCAGGGGATATCGGCGCCGTGAATAAGCTCAACAACACCAACACCGGCGACACGCTTTGCGACGTGAACGCAAAAGTACGTTTCACCCCTATCTTCTTCCCGAAACCCACGTTGTTTATGGCGGTTGCGGCTGAAAAGAAAGGCGAAGAAGACAAGGTATTTGCAGGTCTTGCAAAACTCGCTGAAGAAGACTACACCTTCTCCGTGGAAAAGAACAACGAAACGGGCGAAATCTTGCTCGGCGGTCAAGGCGATATGCAGCTTGAAATGCTGGTGAAGAAAGTCAAGATTCGTTACGGCGTTGATATGAAACTTAGCGAACCTAGAATCGCTTATCGCGAAACTATCCGCGGTAAGACGGAAGCGGAAGGCAAACACAAGAAACAATCTGGCGGACACGGTCAATACGGGCATTGTAAGATTCGTTTCTCGCCCTGCGAAGAAGACTTCGTCTTTGAAGAAGAAGTCGTTGGCGGCGCTGTACCCAAGAACTACTTCCCTGCCGTTGAAAAAGGCTTACGCGAAGCAATGGTGAACGGCCCTATCGCAGGTTATCCCGTTATCGGCGTAAAAGCGGTGCTTTACGACGGAAGTTATCACGACGTTGACTCCAACGAACTTTCCTTCAAAATGGCGGCAGGTATTGCCGTTAAGGAAGGCTTGAAGAACGCGAAACCCGTCCTTCTCGAACCCGTGCATAGCTTGAAAATCGCTATCCCCGATTCCTACCTTGGCGACGTCATGGGCGACATCAATAAACGACGTGGTCGTATTATGGGTACGGACAACGAAAACGGTACGACTATCGTTCAAGCCGAAGTACCTTTGTCTGAAATTAAGACGTATACGATGGAACTCCGCTCCCTTACACGCGGTAGCGGTAAGTTCGTTTCCGAGTTCTTGGGCTACGAAGAAGTACCCCCTATGCTCGCTGAAAAGGTTGCTGCGAACACGAAGAAGGACTAAACAGGCAAAGGGTGTATAACCTAACGGTTATAAATTGTCTATTACTCCTTCCGTGGTAGCGCGTTAACACCACGGAAACACCAAGGCTCTCCGATCCCCCTCGGAGAGCCTATTTAATTTATTCCTGCAACCAAGCGCCTTGTCTTTTCATCCAAAAGTAATAGTGAAAATTTCTCCACTCCCTAAAACAAAAAAAGAAGTCTATGAAAAGACTTCTTTTTCGTTTATTTGATGATTTGCATTTCTAAAAGCACGTCCGAAAGTTTTGCAAAGGTTTGCGCAGGGAGCGTTTCCCCTCTTGCTTTTTCGTCGATGCCTGCCGATTGCATCGCGAGTTTTGCTTGGTCTCGCGTGATTTTGAAGAAGTTGACGAGATTGTTCTCAAGCGTTTTGCGTCTGTTTAGAAAAGCGCATTTGACTGTTTGTCTGAACGCTTTTTCGTCCTTCACCTCAACCCTGCCCCTATCAAAATCAATTTTGACGACGGCGGAATCGACGTTCGGGCGGGGATAGAAAAGGTTTCTTGATACCCTTTTCACTATCTTTGCCGTGCCTTTAAGGGCAATCGCTACCGTGATAGAGCCGTATTCGGGCGTGTTCTCTTTTGCGCAGAACCGCTCGGCGACTTCTTCCTGGACCATAATCGAAAGGCCTTGTACCTTTTCGCTTTCTTCAAGGAGTTTGGTAACGAGCGGAGTCGTGATATAATAAGGCAAGTTCGCAACGACAAGGTAAGGTTCGATTTCCTTTTCAAAGTCCTTTAAGTCGATTTTATTGAAATCGCGGAAGATGACTTCGACGTTTTCAAGACCTGCGAGCGTTTCCGCTAAAAGGGGTTGTAAGTCGGTGTCGATATCGAACGCGTAGACCTTTTTGGCGCGTTCAGCGAGCGCGCGAGTGAGCGTACCTGCGCCACAGCCGATTTCCACGACCGTGGTGTCTTTCGTAACGCCGGAAGCGGTCACGATTGACTCTAATAAATTCGTGTCGGAAATGAAATTTTGACCGAATTGTTTTTTGAAATGAAAGCCGTGTTTTACAAGCACGGAACGTAAATCTTGCATACCTGCCCCCGTCCTTTGCTTAACAATCAGCTATATATTTACGGATTAAAAGGGGTACGCCCGTCTTTTGCGCGAGTTGTTTACAGGACTCGATTTCCATTTCACCGATACAATCGACGATGGAGAATCTACAATCAATGCCTGCGCGTTTGCAGTTCTTTGCAAACTCTACCATTGCCCCGAAACCGTTTTCGCCGAATTGAGAACGGCAAATTTTTTGATAATTTTCCGCGCAAGACGCGTTCAACGAGACGTTGATTTTATCCACCTTGCCTACGAGTTCGGGGATAATGTCACGCTTGTTGATGAGCGAGCCTTGTCCGTTGGTGTTGAGCCTTGTCTTTAATCCTTTTTCGTGGAAGTAATCGCAAAGCCTGTCGATTAAATCCATGCGGTACGTGGGTTCGCCAAAACCGCAGAACACGATTTCGTCAAACTTCTTCAAATCGCCAAAACCGTTGCAAGCCGAAACTACCTTTTCAAACGTGACTTCGCCGTGATTGAGCCATAAATAATGCCCGTAATAGCTATCGCGTTCGTTTCTTACGCAAAAATCACAACCATTGGAGCATTTATTCGTCAAGTTCAAATACAACTTGCCATCAAGCGGGTACGCGTAGGTATCCTTGCGGTTTTCCGTCTTTTTTTGGGGCTGGGTTGCCTGTTTTTGACGGTCTTGGTTTTGTTGATTAGCCTGCTTTTGCTTGTTTTGGTTTTGTTGATTTTGTTGGGGCTGTTTTTGTCTTTCTTGCTTTTGCGGATTATTTTTTTGTCCGTTATTATTTTGCTTGTTCTGGTTATTTTGATTGTTTTGCTTTTTATGGTTTTGCCCGCTTTGATTTTGCGTGTTTTGGTTGTTCTTCCCTTGACCGTTTTGGTTTTGCGCGCCGTTTTGAACGGTTGCAGGGTTTTGACCTTGACCGCCTTTATGACGGTGACGATGGCGACGACGTCTGCCACCTTGACCGCCACTTGTTTGCGGGTTTTGATTTACTTTCTTTTCGTCTTCCATATTATTTCAGTTTGAAAAACAATCTCTCGGCGTTTTCGTCGATTTGTTTTTCAAGCTCCTCCGTTGATTGAGCGCGAAGTTCCGCGATCTTTTCAAGCGCGTACTTCACGTATTTAGGTTGGTTGGGGAATTCCCCGCGATGGGGTACGGGCGTGAGATACGGACAGTCCGTTTCCGTTAAAATGCGGTGGGCAGGTACGCGTTGAACGCTTTCTTGCACCTTTCTCGCGTTCTTAAACGTACAAGGTCCGCCAAAGGAAAAATACAAGCCAAGCCCACAAAAATCGTCCACCATCTCCGCGGAATACGAATAGCAATGCAGTAATCCGCCTTTTTTAAGTAGCGACCTGTTCGCCCTTAAAATCTCCAAGGTTTCCATAGCGGAATCTCGGCTGTGAATGACTACGGGCAAGCCAAGTTCGTCGGCTATTTCAAGCTGTTTTACAAAGCATTGTCTTTGAAAGTCTTTCGGGGGATTGTCTTCAAAATGATAATCCAAACCGATCTCCCCAACCGCCACGCACTTCTCGTGCTTGCAAAGCTCTTTTAACCGCTCGAAATCTCCGTCCTTGTATTTTCCAAGCTCACTCGGATGAAACCCTGCGCAAAAATATACGCCGTCTTCGTCTTCGCAAATCTTTGAAGATTTGATTGAAGAATCAAGGTCATACCCCGAACAAATAATCCTTTTTACGCCTTCTTGTTTCGCGTGAAACAAAATTTCTTTTATACCACCGACTTGGTCGTATTCTTCGTCGGTTAAATGGCAATGTACGTCTATCATTTTAGCCTATTAACGCGCCACTGTTCAAGTCGTCCTTGTCCGAAACGACGAGCGCAAGCTTGCCATTTTCGTCTTCTGCCGCCAAAATCATACCTTCGGAAAGTACGCCACAGACCGTTCTCGGTTCAAGGTTGGTAACGAATACTACCTTTTTACCGACCATTTCTTCAGGCGTATAATGTTTTGCGATACCCGAAACTACCGAGCGGATTTCGTCGCCGAATTTAACCGTTTCGTGCAGTAATTTGGAAGATTTGGGAACTTTCTCGCACGCGATAATTTCCCCTACCTTTAATTCCACTTTCGCGAAATCGTCTATCGTAATCATAGGTTTTTTCTCCTTGCTTTCTTCTGATTTTACCGCCGCCTTTTCTTCTGCCTTCACGGGCGGTTTTGCTTCTACCGTGGGGGCAGGCGCGGGGTTTTCTTGATTGAACGCGTCCATTTGCGCTTGACGGATTGCTTCGATTTTAGGCTCTAACGTCTTGAAATCAAGGCGAGCGAACAACGGCGTTGTTGCCGTAACCGTCACGCTTTCAGGTAAGCCGAAGCTCTTGCATTCTTCAAGCGTTCTTGCCTTACCGCCGTATGCCACTTGGATTTTTTCGGAAGTTGCGGGCATGAAACTATCAAGGAGCGACGCGCCGATTTGGATAGCTTCCGCAAGGTTATAAAGCACGTCGTTCAAGCGTTGTTGTTTGCTTTCGTCCTTTGCAAGCGCCCAAGGCATGGTCTCGTCGATGTATTTATTCGCGCGACGGAAGAGATTGAAAATCTCGCTAATCGCGTCTGCGATACGGAGCGAATCCGCTTTCGCCACGACCTTGTCCACCGTCGAAGTGATGGTCGCTTTGAACTCTGCATCGGGGTCTTCTTCTCTTTCCACTGCCGACTTCGTGACCGTACCGCCAAAGTATTTGGTGATCATCGCAATAGTACGGCTGACGAGATTGCCAAGTACGTTGGCAAGGTCGGAATTGAATCTTTCCGTAACAAGCTCCCAAGAGATTTGACCGTCGTTGTCAAACGGCATTTCGTGGAGCACGAAATATCTCACGGCGTCTACGCCGAAAATCCCTACAAGGTCGTCCGCGTATAATACGTTGCCCTTGGACTTACTCATTTTCCCGTCCCCTTGCAAAAGCCAAGGATGACCAAAAATTTGCTTGGGCAAAGGTTCGCCGAGCGCCATTAAGAAAATCGGCCAGTAAATGGTATGGAAACGCAAGATGTCCTTACCGATCAAATGCAGGTCTGCAGGCCAAAACTTTTTATACTTCTCGCCGTGATTACCGTCTGCATCATAGCCAACGCCCGTGATATAGTTCGTGAGCGCGTCAAGCCAAACGTAAACGACGTGTCTGTCGTCGAAGTCCACGGGTACGCCCCACTTGAAAGACGTTCTCGATACGCAAAGGTCTTGCAAGCCTTTTAATAAGAAATTGTTCATCATCTCATTCTTACGAGAAACGGGTTGAATAAACTCGGGATGCGTATTGATATGCTCGATTAAGCGGTCGGCATACTTGCCCATCTTGAAGAAGTACGCTTCTTCACGGGCAGGTTTTACGTCCCTACGACAGTCGGGGCATTTACCTTCAACAAGCTGGCTTTCCGTCCAGAACGATTCGCAGGGGGTACAGTACATACCTTCATAATAACCCTTGTAGATATCGCCTTGGTCGTAGAATTTTTTGAAGATTTTTGCGACCTGTTCAACGTGATAAGGCTCGGTCGTGCGCATGAACTTGTCGTAAGAAGTATCGACCAAATCCCAAATTCCCTTGATTTCGCCTGCAACGTCGTCCACGAACGCTTGGGGACTTACCCCTTTCGCATTCGCCTTTTCTTCGATTTTTTGACCGTGTTCGTCAGTTCCGGTCTGGAAAAAGACGTCAAAGCCCTGTTTGCGCTTAAATCTCGCAATCGCGTCTGCTAAAATCGCTTCGTAGGTGTTGCCGATATGCGGTTTGCCGGACGTGTAGGCAATCGCCGTCGTGATATAGTAAGGTTTTCCCATATCCTTTGCTCCTTGTTTAGTAAAATATCATACATAGTTATTATACAACTTTCCACGCTAAAAGTAAAATACTTTTAGGGCGTTTTCAAATTTTTCCAAGTCCAAGACCTTTTTATCCACGCCCCATACAACTTTTCTCCGCGACCGCGCGGCGTTTGGACAATCCTGCATATCCTTCTACGCTACTCGCATATAGTAAGGTATGAATATTATCTTCACTTATATTTTCATTCTCGCGACCGCGCTTTTGCTTTTTATCAACCCCGACCTGTTCCTAACCAGCGTCCTTTCGGGCGCGAGTAAGGGCGCAACGCTTTGTCTTGCCCTAGTCTCATCCTACGCGTTATGGCTTGGGCTTATCGGGGTTTGGGAACAGAGCGGTATCACGCAAAAAATCTCCAAACTCCTTTCCCCGCTCGTGAAAAAAATCTTCAAAACCCAAGACGAAGATTCCGTAAAAGCTATCAGTATGAACATATCCGTCAACCTACTCGGTATGGGTGGCGCGGCTACGCCTTACGGCATCAAGGCCTGTCAACTACTCGATAAAAGCCCGTCGGCGGAATATTCTTCCGCTATGTTCTTCGTCGTCAACGCGACGTCTATCCAGCTACTCCCCACCGCTATCGTCGGGGTTAGGGCTTCGCTTGGCAGTATCGCCCCTGCCGATATTATCCTGCCGTCTATTTTGACCACCGCGTTCTCCACAATCGTAGGTATGAGCATGACCACTCTTTATTTTTGGGCAATCTCTCACCCAAAACAAGTTCGCCACACACCGCGAATCCCCCTTAAAAATACAAAAATGCAGGGGGCAGGTACGAGATGAACACGTTTTTCGCTTGCGTTATTCCCTGTATTTTCATTCTCTCGTTCGCGTATGCAATGCGTAAGAACGTCAAAACGTACGAAGCCTTCACAAACGGCGCAAAGGGCGCAATTCCGCTCGTTACTAGCATCTTCCCGTATATTGCAACCGTGCTTATTCTCTCCGAATTATTCGCGGTTAGCGGGCTACAAACCAAGTTTTTAACAGCTCTTTCCCCTATCTTTGATGGATTAGGCATTCCCGAAGAAATCGCCCCGTTATTGCTCATAAAACCGCTTTCTGGGAACGGCTCTCTCGCCGTGCTTTCCGATATTTTGAGCACCTACGGTGTGGACTCTTACCTTTCTCGTTGCGCCTGCGTTGTTTACGGCTCGTCTGAAACGACTTTGTATCTCGGCGCGGTCTACTTCTCAGGGCTAAAACGCAAACGTCTCAACGCCGCGCTAGTAATCGCGTTATTCGCCTTTTTTCTATCAACGATATTCGGCTGTTTTGTTTGCCGTTTTCTTTAATCGGCCTTTTTTTGTCGAAACCCTGTTATTTTTGTTCAAAAATGTTACGTTTTAACATTTTTTGGTTCTATGATATAGTTTTTGGTAATTTGAAAATTCTTGAAAAAATTTCTTTACATTTTACT
>JAZQZK010000182.1:0-5787 GCA_045634025.1 Candidatus Scatosoma sp. | reverse complement strand
AAAAATACGGATTTGAATTCTACAAAAACGAAAAGGACGTGGAGGGCGAGGACACGCGAGTGTATATCAAGCGCCTTTCAGAAAATTAATGAGTACAATTAGAGAAATGCGGGAATCCGACCGTAAAGCGATACTTAATATGATGCGCGTTTTTTACACTTCACCTGCCGTGCTGTCAAACGGCTCGGAGGAAATATTCAATGCGGATATTGATGCCTGCGTTGGCGATAACCCATACCTTGAAGGCTACGTATTCGAGGATGGCGGTGAGATCGTCGGCTACGGTATGCTGGCAAAAAGCTTTTCCACCGAGTTTGGCAAGTCCTGTATATGGATCGAGGATCTGTATATTCGTGAAGAACGTCGCGGGCTTGGTATTGGTAGCGACTTCTTTAAAATGGTAGAGGAGAAATACCCCGCCTCCCTGCTCCGCCTTGAGGTTGAGGAGGAAAACGAAAGGGCTATTCACGTGTACAGAAAAAACGGTTTTGAAGTACTTCCCTATATGGAGATGAAGAAATGAAGAAACTTCTTTTAATAACAGGAGATCTTGCTACGGGAAAATCCATCTTTGGTGAGATTCTGTCAAAAAGATATAGCTGCCCTGCTCTATTTAAGGACAAGGTAAAGGAGCTGCTGGCGGACAGAATCGGTTTTGCTGACAGAGAGGAGAACAGACGGCTGTCGCTTGCGGCGGTGGAGCTAATGACACATTGCTTTGAGGCTATGGCAGTAAGCGGAGGCGACCTTATTTTAGAGGCGAACTTCAAGGAAGATGAGCTTAGAAAAATAAGCGAGCTTACGAAGAAGTACAGCTATAAAACTCTGACGCTGATCATGCGCGCGGATATGGATATAATCTATAAGCGATTTGTAGGCAGAATTGAAAACGAAAACCGTCACCCTGCTCATATAAGCGGATTTGATGGCTACGAAAGTCTAAAACATTATATTGATATAGGACGAAAGCAGGCTGCTTTTGGTGACATGGTCGAGGTAGATGCAACTGATTTTTCCTACCAAAATGATGCTGAATTGCTAACTAATATTGACATTTTTATGGATAAAAGAAATGAAAATAATTGAAATTTTAGGTGATGACAGAGAGGCGGTGTACACGAAAACCGTCGAGGGATGTCGCGGTATACTTGTGCGTGAGGGCAAAATTCTGCTGAGCTATTACAGAAGCGAGGATCAGTACCTTATTCCCGGAGGTGGAATCGAGGCAGGCGAAAGCCTCGCCGACTGCTGCAGGCGCGAGCTTTCCGAGGAGACGGGCATTATTGTGAATCCGCGCACGCATTATCTGACACTTGAGGAATATTATCACGAATATTACTTTAAGAGCCACTATTTTATATGTGACTATATAGACGAGTGCGAGCGAGCGCTGACCGAAAACGAAATCAAAACAGGACTTGAGCCTGTATGGGTAGACTTTGACGAGGCGGTGAGGATTTTTGGCACTTACGAGAGCTATAAGGATACAAATGAAATGCGCTACGGGGCTTACTATAGAGAGTGGATGGCGCTTAGCGAAATAAAAATATGTAAAGGAGCAGACTAGATGAGCGACAACAAAGAAATCAGGATGTATAACATTCTATTCCCTATCTGGGCGCTTATGTTAATTCCTACCGCCTGGCTTGTGGTTTTGCCGGCAAACTTTATCGTTGACAGTCTGGTTATCCTAATCACGATGGGAGTTATCGGAGTCGCGGCGAAGAGAAAGACGTATAAGAAGAGCATACTTAAGGTATGGTTATTCGGCTTTTTGTCGGATATTATCGGGGCTGCCTTTCTCCTTGTGACAATGTGGATTTTAGAGCTGCCAAATGAGGGAGATGATCTGTATCTTACCGTTCCGGCTATTCTAATTGCGGCGGCGTTTATCTTTATTTTCAACTATTTTATCAGCTTCAAGGGGCATGACAAAAGGACGAGATTTAAGATGGCGTTTAACCTCGCCATATTCACCGCGCCATACACCTTCCTTATTCCGTTGGAATGGATTTATTGATTTTTTACATAAGGAAACCGCGGCAGTATTATCTGCCGCGGTTTTTTATGCTTTATTTATTATTTTTATCTAACTCGTCAAACATTTTCTTATAGGGCATCATCATACCCTCGTTCATCTTATTGCCCATTTTCTTGCGAATGGTTTCCGAAGAAAGCAACGCGCCTACGAGATACATCTTCATCGACGTCAACTTCTTCTTTTGCGGGAAATCGTAGTAGCCGTTCTTTTTATAGAACTTGTGGTCGGCGCGCATCATACCACGCATTTGATAGATAAGGTCTCTAAAAATCTTCATTCCACCGACGCCGTAGAAGTTTTGGGGCGCGGTGTGACCGCTTTCTAACGCGAAGTCGAGCGTTTTTGCCATTGCGTCGATTTGGACGTCCGTTTCATACTCGTCCGTTGCGACACCGCAAAGGAAGTTTCCGCCTGTTTCCGCTCTGCCTTCTATGATCATTTTAAGATTGTTTTCTTTAGAATACGCGCCGGAAACCAAGTATCCGACGGGCATACCAACCGTTACGGTGCGGTGGCCGTTGCAAAAGTTTCTATCGTCGTACATCTTAAATCTAGCGCCCATGGAATGGTCTTTAATCGTGAACGCGTACACGGTAGCGTCCGCCGTTTGGATTTCACCGCGTAAGAATTCGTCGAAGTTGTCTTTATGTACGCATTTGCCTGATACGGCGCAGTTAAAGCAACCCAAACAACCTGCGCGCATGGGGTATTCCGCAATGTTCGCGATTTTCGTTGGATAGGGAAGCACCGCGCGGAACCGCTCTATCATCTTGTAAAGGTTGGAATTTTCGTCCGTGCAATCGGTTACGATTACGACGTTTTTTTGTTTTTTCTCGCTTGTACTCTGCGCAGGTACCGTCGTTTCAATCGGGGTATGCGTGTATGCCTGTACGCTGGTAGGCTCGTAAATGCCTTCTTTTACAGACCAAATCACGCGGTCGAAGAATTTTTCTGCTTCCGCTCTACCCTTGTCCGTGAGTAAATCGTCCATATCCGCGGACAAGCCTTTGACGTAGTTAAAGCCTAAATCTGCGCAGTTTTCTTCTACGTATTTGTGCGCGGTGACGTCGTAGAAATGCTTAGACGTCGTGATTTGCGTTGCGAATTTGCCTTGCATATTCAAGCCGTCCGCCTTCAAAAGCTCGATAAAGCGGTGCAACTGACTGGGCGCGATGAAGGTGTAGACAGGGTACGAGAAAATAACGCCGTCCGCGTCTTCTAAAACCGCGCGGGCCTTGGAAAAGTCCTTTTCGAGCGCTTTTATTATCTGCCCTGCGTGTAAGACTGCAAATTCGTGTTCGGGGTATTTCTTTTCAAGGTATAAAACCGTTTGCAAAGTGATACTGTATTTGCCTTTGGGGCTACCGTTTACGACTGCTATTTTCATTTTTTCTTTACCTCGTTAAGTTTTGTAAAGCACGCGCCCGTTCTTGCAGGCAGGTATGCTAGGAATTGTAATTTTGATTTATTTTCTCGTTTCGGCTCGTACATGGTGGTCTCCGAGATACGATCCCACCCCCCAAACGCGCTATCGTCGGTGGAGAGCGTGGCTTGGTACTTGCCCGATTTTAAGACGGGGATCGGGTACCCTTCGTAAGAGTTGGTCGGATGGAAATTGAACGCGAACACCACGCCGTTCCGTTCGTACACGAGTACCTTTGCATCGTTGTCGATATATAAACTCACAGGTTGTTTCTTGAAAATCTTGTGGCGTTTTGCAAACGAAATCATCTTTTTATCGAAACGGAGCAGGTCGGCATAGCGTAAATCTTCGTTGTCGGCAAGCGACCATTGACGGCGACAGTAGAAATAACTCCAACCGTTGCCTTCCCTTGGAAAGTCTATCCATTCGGGATGCCCAAACTCGTTGCCCATGAAGTTAAGATACCCTTCTCCGCCTAACGTGAGCGTGATTAAGCGGATCATCTTATGCAAAGCGATTCCGCGTTCGATAACAAGCGATTGCGTGTGTTTGGACATGTCCGTATACATTGCGCTATCGCAAAGCCTGAACATAATCGTCTTATCGCCGACGAGCGCTTGGTCGTGGGATTCGGCGTAGCCGATATATTTTTCTTTGGGACGCCTGCTCGTAAGCTCGCCCCAGATTTGCCACATATCCCAGTCTTCGTCCTTTCTTTCCTTGATGAGTTTTATCCAAAGATCGGGTGTACCCATTGCCAAGCGGTAATCAAACCCCACACCGCCGTCTTGAATAGGCAGGCACATACCAGGGAGCGCCGACATGTCTTCGGCAATCGTGATTGCGTTCGGATTGACTTCGTGGATAAGTTCGGTGGCGAGTTGGAGATAGGTGATCGCTTCCGTGTCCGTATTCAAAGAGAAATACTTCGAGTAATCGGTAAACGCCGTACCAAGACCGTGGTCGTGATAAATCATGGACGTCACGCCGTCGAAACGGAACCCGTCGAAGTGGTATTCCGTAAGCCAAAATTTAAGGTTAGATAAAAGGAAATGAATGACTTCGTTTTTATCGTAGTTGAAAAGTTTCGTACCCCAAGCAGGGTGGTCTCCGCGTTCGCCTTCGTGGAAGAATTGATAGGTCGTGCCGTCGAACTCGTTCAAGCCTTCCGCGGTGTTCTTGACCGCGTGGGAGTGTACGACGTCTAAAAGTACGGCAATACCCATGCCGTGCGCTTCGTCGATGAGCCGTTTTAAGCCGTTCGGCGTGCCGTATTTGGAGCTTGACGCGAAGAAGGAAGAGACCTGATACCCAAACGAACCGTAATACGGGTGTTCCATAATCGCCATAATTTGAATGGTGTTATAGCCGAGTTTTTTGATGCGGGGCAGGATATTTTCACGGAACTCGTCGTAGCTACCAAGACCTTGCTTTTCCTGCGCCATACCGATATGGCATTCGTAGATAAAAGGCTCTTTTTCGGGCTTGAACGCCTTATTTTTCCATTGATAATTAGGCTCGTCCGTGATGACGCCGCACCAAGTATAATTGTTCGGATCTTGTTCTACGCGCTTGATATAAAGCGGAATCCGTTCCAAAAACTCTTCGCCACGGCGGATTACCGCCTTTACGTGACAACCGTCGAAAAGTTGTTTGTCTTTGGGCAGGTACAGTTCGAACACGCCGTTTTTAAGCGGGGTCATTTTGAGTCCCGTCTTGTCCCAGCCGTTCATGTCGCCCATTAAATACATCTCGTCCGCGCCGGGCGCCCATTCACGATACACCCAACCACGCGCCGTTTTATGAAAGCCGAAATACTCGTGTCCGTTTGCGAACTCGGATAAGGATTTCTCGCCTTTTAAGAGTTGTTTCTTCTTGCGAGAATAGTTCTCCATGCGGAGCTTAATATCCTTTTCAAACGGCAATAAATGCGGGTCGTATTCAAAAATTTTGTACTCCATGGCGTACCCCCTTTCGCGCGGATTTCGCGCCTAAACCCTTTACGTGCGCAAAGCAAACACTTTGCAGTTTATCATTATATCCATTATACGCTTATTCATTCGCTTTGTCAAGCATTTGAGGAAAATCGCCTCCCTTTAGGGAGGCGAAAAAATCCCCCTGCCGTTAAACAGGGGGAGCATTATTTACGTATTCAGTTTTAACTTAGAAGCGTTTTTTGGTTTCGCCCCTTTCGTTTCAAAGTTTGTTTGACGCGCGGTTTCTTACGTTTCTCCGCGCTGAATTATTTTAGGGGGAGTTCACCGTTTGAGCTTCTTCCATAACGTTGTTCATTGGAATATACCTCACTTTTTCTTGTTTATAA
>JAZQZK010000181.1:0-1633 GCA_045634025.1 Candidatus Scatosoma sp. | reverse complement strand
GATAAGTTCGCCATTTTTCTATCCCCCGTTAAAGTACCACGTCTAACGCGTTGAAGACAGGTCCGTCTTTGCAAACGCGAGCGTTCTTGCCGTTCGTGAGCGCGCATACGCATACCACGCACGCGCCGAGTCCGCAACCCATTCTTTCTTCCAAGGAAACGTAGCAGTTCAAGTTTTCTTCTTCCACTACCTTTTTCAAGGCGCGGAGCATGGGCGTAGGTCCGCAAGCAAGCACGACGTCGGGGCGGTTGCCTTTTTTCAAGTCTTCAACGAAGGCTTGGACGGAGTTCATCTTTTCGCCAAAGCTACCGTCGTCGGTTACCGCAACGAATTTGTCTGCTTTTTCAAACTCGTCAAGGCCGCAAACCGCGTTCTCGTTTCTAAAACCAACGTAGGCGGAAATTTGCTTTTTGCCCGTGTATTCACGGAGTACGGAGATGATGGGAAAAATCCCAACGCCACCTGCAACGAGCGCGATTTTTTGCTCGCTTTCTTCCACGAAAAAGCCGTTGCCGAGTGGCATAAGCACGCTTAAACGCGTACCTGCCTCCATCGTACTTAATTCACGAGTGCCTTCGCCTTTTAATTGATAACAGTAAGTAACGAGGTTTTTGTCCACCTTGCAAATAGCAATCGGGCGGCGGAGAAGGTGCGTACCGCCAACGGAGATTTCACCGAATTGACCTGCGCGGACGGTTGCGTCTTCGCCTACGTCAAAGGTGATTTCGTAGATGTTTTCCGCTATTTTTTCGTTCTTGACGATTGTCGCTAAATAGTCTTTCATTTCTTATCCTCAAAGTTTTAATACGCTACACAAATCTTCTTTCATAGTGATACAAGCTTGGCGAGCCGCTTCGTAATACGTACCGCCGAGCTTTTTATACGCGCACAAAATACCACGGGAGTTGTTTACGACACCGCCAAGACCGTTTTCAGCAAAACAGCTCTTGAGCATTTCCGCGTTACCGCCTTGCGCGCCGTAGCCGGGGATTAAGAAGAAGGTGTGGGGCAATACTTCACGAAGGCGTTTTGCTTCGGTGGGATGCGTTGCGCCAACCACCGCGCCGACTGCCGAGTAGCCGTATTTACCGATAGTGCTTTCGCCCCATTTTTCAACCAAACCGCCCATGTATTCGTACACGGGTTTACCGTTTTCAAGGACAAGGTTTTGAAGTTCGCCGCTTGAAGGATTGGAAGTCTTGACTAAAACGAAGATACCCTTATCGTTCTTTTCGCATTGTTCAACGAAAGGCGCGATACCGTCCGTGCCAAGATATCCGTTTACCGTAACGTAGTCGGAAGGGAAAGGTTTGAATTTATTGCCGTTGACTTCCGTTTCGCCAAGGAAGGTCTTAGCGTAACAGGACGCCGTCGAGCCGATGTCGTTACGCTTTGCGTCCGCGATTACCACCAAGTCCTTTCCCGCGGCGTATTTTAAGGTTTCTTCGTAAGCCTTCATACCTGCCACGCCGTACATTTCATAGTATGCGATTTGTACCTTAACGGAAGGTACGATATCGCGAACGGTATCTACGAGTTTTTTGTTGAACTCAAAGATACGTTCGGATGCTTGCTCGAAGTTCGTAACCCCTTCTCTCATATTGTCGGGAAGGTAATCGAACAACGTATCAAG
>JAZQZK010000180.1:0-9950 GCA_045634025.1 Candidatus Scatosoma sp. | reverse complement strand
AAGGAATTTTCAATCAAAATACCGCAAATTTTCTTGCCATTAACAAACACGTCGTTCGCCCATTTGATAACGGGGGTTAAGCCGAACGATTCCAAGGTTTTACAAACCGCTACCGCGGTTCTTGCCATAATCAAAAAGGCGTTACTTGCAGGGAAGTTTTTATAAAAAACGAGCTTCGTCAAGTACACGCCCCCTTCGTTTGAAGAAAACGAGCGTCCTTTCGTACCCTTCCCACCCGTTTGGCGTTTTGCGATCACGATAATGTTTTCGCCTTTATTTTTTTGTTCTTTCACGTAATCGTTCGTCGAAGAAATCTCTTCAAACCTAACGATTTTCATTTGATAATTCCCGTTCATACTTCGTCGTCTTCCCTTCCTAATCGGTCAAGCGCCTTTCTCGCCACGTCGTAATCAAACCCCTTACTCATCAAATACCGAAACGCCTTTGCAAAATTCTCCCTCGTCGGCTCTTTGGACCGCATATACTTCTCAGCAATCGCGCTCGCCCCCGAAAGCTGACTCTCTTCATCAAGCGACTGCATCGCATCTTCTATCTGTTCCTTAGAAATCCCCTTCTTATACAAATCCACTTGTATCAATCGTTTCCCCTTTCTCGAAGAAGAATTCTCCACGTACGTCTCCGCGTAATCCTTATCATCCACAAACCGATACTCGCGAAGTTTCTCCATAACGTACTTCACAACGGCAGGCAAATACCCCTTCCGATACAGATAATCCCGCACCTGCTTTTCCGTTTTTTGCGCCGCCGTGAGATAAGTCATCGCCTTATCCAAAGCCACGCTCTTCTCACTCTCTAGCTGAATCTCGTTCAGGAACCCTTCGTTGACCGTCTGCCCGACCTTCAATCGGTACTGCACGACCACTTCAAATTTAAGCGGACAATAATACTGCCCGTCGAGAAAAATATTACACCGAGTCTTATCCTTGACCTGTGGCGTGATTGCAGTAATTTCGCTCAAACCCTACTCCTTTTAGGCGACAACCCACTATCGCCAAACTAAACTTTTCAACAAGATTATATCAAAAAACTCCAAAAAAGTCAACCGACTAAACTTATCCAAGAAAAAAATCGTCAAGAAACTCACATATTCTAGTTATTTGCCTTTACATTCACAAAAAAAAGTGTTATAATTATAGTATAGATTACTAGAAAATCACTCAAACAAGGAGTATTTACTTATGGCGCAAGAAATTCACAAAATCGACTTCGACGGCTTCGTGGCAGAACTCCCCATTCTTCCCCTTCCTAGCGGTATCAAAATCGCATTCTTCAACTTACACGGCGACAGCGCTCTCACCGAACGTTGCGCTAAAATGCTCGCCGAAAAATTAAGAGATTGCGACGTACTCTTAACGGCGGAATCCAAAGGTTTACAACTCACGCATTGTATCGCGCGCGAGCTCGGACAACGCTACTACGCAGTCGCAAGAAAGAGCAAGAAATTGTATATGCAAGACGGCATCGACGTCGTCATCGACGCGTCTATCACGACCGGCGAAGAACAAAGAATGTACCTTTCCAAGCACGACGTTGATATCTTAAAAGGCAAAAAAGTCGGCATCATCGACGACGTAGTCTCGACCGGCGCATCCCTTGTCGGCTTGGAAAAACTCGTCGAAAAGGCAGGCGGTATCATCTACAAGAAAGCGTTCGTACTCGCAGAAGGCGACGCGGCAAACCGCGACGATATCATCTACCTTAGCGAACTCCCCCTTTTCTAATTAAAAAACAACCACAAAAAAGGAACGGCACAGCCGTTCCTTTTTTTATATTCTTTAATTAAGCACTTTTAAGGTCTCAAAGCCAAAGCGCAACCGCGCCTAAAAGCCCTGCGCTATTGCCAAGCGTAGCCGTCAAAATCTTGACCTGCGGTCCTTTCTCGCCAGCGAAAATTTCCTTATCCAAGAACGCCTGTAAGGGCTTGATAAGCTTATCGCCTTCCGCGCAAACCCCACCGCCTAAAATAATCGCTTGCGGTCTAAACTCGTTCGCAAGGTTGGTAATCCCCACGCCAAGCTTTTCGATATAATTCTCCACGACAGCCTTTGCCGACTCGTCGCAATCCGCATAGTCAAACGACGTTTTACCCGTCACGTTATCAAGCGAACCAACTTCCCACATTTTACTATTCTTATCCGCTACCATCGCGCGTTTAGTGTCACGAATGAGCGCGGTTGCCGACGCATACGCTTCCAAACAACCCTTTCTGCCACAAGTACAAGGCTCGCCACCGGCAACGATAACCGCATGACCAAGCTCCGCGCCCGCCCAACGATAGCCTTCAAAGAGTTTTCCGTCGATAACGATACCACCGCCAACACCCGTGCCGGGCGTGATTAAAATGGTATTCTCATATTCCTTACCGCAACCAAACTTGGTTTCCCCGATCGCCGCCACGTTCGCATCGTTTGCAATCTTCACGGGCAACCCAGTCAACTTTTCAACTTCTTCCGAGATAAAGAAATGCTCCCAACCCAAGTTGTTTGAATAGACGACTTCGCCGTTCTTACTATCAATCATACCGGGTACGCCGATACCTAATCCTACGAAATCCGCCGCCGTAAGCGAGCATTTTTCCATCAAGCTTTTCGCAATCTTTGCGATATTTTGCGCAACACCGCTTGAACCCTTTTCACTCTCGGTAGGGATTTTATCGTTTGCAAGGATATTGCCTTCCGCGTCCGCAATTCCGCCTTTAATGAACGTTCCACCAAGGTCAATGCCCACGTAATATTTTTTCAAATTACTCATTTTATTACTCCTTCTCAATGAGATTATCTAATATTTTGCATTTCTTTATACAACTGCTCGTTGATAGACTTCATTCTCTCAACGGGCATTTTTACGACCTTTCTATCGTAGGTAACCAACCCGTTAATTTCTTCTTCAACGTCGGAAACCTGCGTGTAAACACACGCGCAAAGCCCCTTTGCAATCAACGGCTTGAGCTTTTCAAGATACAATTTTTCAAGCGCTCCGCAGAACTCTTCTTGTTCTTTGAACACCTTATACCCAAACTCTTTTTCCGAGTACACGTGACCTTCCGTCTTCAAGGAATATCCACCAAACTCACTAAGCACGACAGGACGAGAATCCTTGGGCACTTTAAGCGGCGTGTAATAGGTATGCAAACTCTTCAAAAGCGTTTTCTCTTCGCCTTGGTCGTGCCAACCGCTAACCGAGTCAATGATACGACTATCGTCAAATGCAAGCACCTTTTCCGTCACGGCAGCCGAATCAAACTGTCCCCAACCTTCGTTGAAAGGCACCCAGCACCCGATACAAGTACAGTTCTTAAGCGTGTTCAAAGTTTCGTCCACAGACTCCAAGAACTCGTACCTGCCCCCTTCGTTTTCACGAGCGAAGTATTTATAATCGTTATCCTTATGATGAAAACCAAGGAACGGGAACGCCGCAATATGCGTAAATTTATACGCGCCGCCGCCGTTAACGAAATCCTGCCAAACGATAAGCCCTAACCTGTCGCAATGATAATACCAACGCAACGGCTCTATCTTGATATGCTTACGCACCATATTAAAGCCCATATCCTTCAAAAGCCTTAACTCGTCTTTAATCGCCTTATCAGAAGGATGCGTTAAAAGCCCGTCCGACCAGTAACCTTGGTCGAGTACGCCGTTATAGAAATACGGTTTCCCGTTCAAGAACAAGCGCGGCGTACCATTCTCGTCTTTCCCCATTCCAAACGACCGAACGCCGAAATAGGACGAAACCCTATCCCCGCTCTCCGTTTCCAAAACGAAGATATAAAGCTTGGGATTTTCAGGCGACCAAAGCTCGAAATTCGCCCTAATCGAAATGGTCTTATTATCAAAACTCTCGCAAGCAATCTCCTTATCGCCGTCATAAACGCGAATGGTTTGCATGCCTTCGTAATCGGAAAGCACGGTCACGCGTTTTTTAGCAACGGACGTAGAAATCCGCAAATCACGGATATACTTCTCAGGCACGCTCTCAAGCCAAACCGTTTGCCAAATCCCGCTTTGCGCCGTGTACCAAATCTCTTTGGGTTTCGCGGACTGCTTTCCACGCGCGCTTTCGTACTTGTCAAGCTCGTCCGTACATTCCACTCGAATGGTGTTTTCGCCGACCTTAATAACCTTTGACACGTCGAGCGTGAAAGGCGTATAACCGCCGTGATGTCCGCCAACAAGCTCGCCGTTCACGTACACTTCGCAGCGTTGATCAACTGCGCCAAAATGCAAAAGTGTCGTCTCTTTCAAGAACTCTTCGCTCACCACAAAGCTACGCTCGTAAACGAGTTTTTCCCCAGAACGCAATTCAAACCCTTCTTTGATACCGCTATTCAAGCTTTCAGGCGAGAAGGGTACGAGAATTTCGTCCGTAAACTCTTTGACGTCTTCCCCAACCTTCACTTTCGCAAACGACCATTTACCGTTCAAACAAAGGTAGCTATCACGTCTGCATTGCGGACGGGGATATTCGCTAAGGGGAACTTCCCCTACTTCGTAATCCGTTTTAAGACGGTTCACCACTTTATCGCCTTTGCCGTTTTTTATCTTCGAAGACAGGATCGGCAAAAGCGCGAAGATAAGCAAGCACACAAGCCCTGCAACAAGGAAAATTTCAGGCGCAGGGATATACTTCGTCGTCATTGCATCCGCAGACGTTTCAATGTCGGGAAGCGGTATATTCCTTGCCTTATTGATAGCGTTACCGATCATCGGCCCAAACACCATAGGCAAAAGCACGCTAAACACCATTCTTACGCCCTGCAATTTCCCAACTACGCCTTCAGGGGTATAATCACGCAAGATCGAACCGCAAAGCGCGGAAATGAGAATATTGCCCGAAATCATAACGAACCCGAAGATCCCAAAGGTGACGAGCAAAGCCAAATGATCGCCTTTATTTGCAAGCCACATACCAAACAAGCCCGCCGAAAAAATCGCCGCGGCAAGATACAACATTTTCGTCTTATCCATCTTGTCCGAAAGTTTGGTAAGATACAAATTCAACGCCGCGCCAAGGATAATGGCAAGCGCGAACACTACGCTGTATTCCACCACCGAGAACCCAAGGTATTTATTCATGTAAATAATAAGATAGGGCATAAAGATTTGACAAGCAATCCCGTAAACGCCTATAACGAGTAGCGTTAAATAGAACGGCTTATTCTCTTTAATCACGCTCGGCTTGAACCCATAGAACAGGTCGCCAAACGTACCGCTTTTTTGAAGAGCAGGACTGTCTTTGATAAAGAAAATCCCTGCAACACCGCACGCGGATATGAAAATACCAAGAAGTAAGAACAGCGTGGAGTACCCGATCATGGACACCAAAATCCCAAACCCGCCTGCCACGATAAGCATAGCAACGAGCGGTAAAATACTAAGCACCCCTTCCACCTGACCGCGATAGGATGGTTTGGTATTATCCGTCACCCAAGCGTTAAAGCTTGCATCGTTAGCAGTAGAGCCGAACATAGTCATCACGCAGTCTGCGATAATAACCAACACGAGCGTAACGCCTACCGCCTTGGTCGTAGGCAAATTAAAGAGCGACGAAACGCGTTCAGGCGACAAGAATCCAAAAAGCGCCACCGTAACGCCCCAAATAGCGTACCCCCACGCAATAAACGAACGCCTATTCCCGATTTTATCCGAGAGCGTACCTGCAATCAGCGTAACGATCGTCGCCGTGACACCGCTTAACTGCACCATCAAAGTAATCGCTTCAAGGTTGGGAGAAACTTCTTCAAATACGAACATATTGAAGTACATATTCTCCACCGACCAAGCCAGTTGCCCGATCAACCCGAAAATGAGCAAAATCGTCCAGTTCAATCTACCAAAACTATTTTTTTGCATACTTTCCCCTTTCCTTTTCAATCCGCTTTTTGAGCGTGATTTTATTCACCTATATTGTATCACGACGGCGACTATAAGTCAACCCCTCTCTGCCATTTTTCTCTTGATTTCCTTAAAAAAATTAAGGGCAGACGCCAAAACGTCCACCCTTATTCTTACTTTTATCTACCGCCGAAACCGCCGCCACCGCGACCGCCACCGGCAAACCCGCCAAAGCTACCACCGCCACCGCTTCTGCCAACGCCCGTGTTAACGTTTTGCGGTCTTGAAAGCATGGAACGAGTAGCCACTCTCATCGACCGACGCATTATCATATAATCGAAATACGGGTCGTGATAAACCGCCCATTGCGGGGGCTGAAGGGTAATATTCTTGAACTTATCTTCCCATTCGTCCGTAACGTCAAGGACCTGCGCGTATGGTAAAATATCGTAGTACAGTTCAGGATTTTGTTCGAGCATGAACTTAATCTTGTCTTCTTCCGTAACCTTGATGAAATCCTTAAACCCTAAAATATCGCCAAGAATACGGTTATACTCTTCGGTACGAGAAAGGGAGAAATACCCAAACGCTTGCGCGATTACAACACCGACGAAAAGCGCGACCTTTTCCATCGTCGTCATCAAATGCGTCGCGATACCGATTGCAAAAATTCCACCGCCGAGTATGTAAACGGCAACCAAAATGCTTTGGAATAAGCGTTTTTTACGCTTAAATTCCATTTCCTTAATTGCAAACCACAAAACGCACGCGATAACCGCAAACACCGAAGCAAACAATCCACTCGAAGGGAAATACCCGCTACCCACGAAAAGTAACCCGTAAAGCGCAGGACAAATAAACGCAACCACCGCGCCAAGAACGGTACACAAAATAAAGGAAGCGACGGATTTTTTCTCGTAACGCTTACGCTTTTTCAAAAGCATTTGCGTCTTCGCATCGTCCACGTAGCTGTAAAATTTCTCGTTAAGCTCGGACACGCTAACAACTTGCTTATTCTTAAACAGCCCGTTGAAAAGCGTCTTTTGATAGGACGGCGCGTCGTCGGGCAATTCCACAAACCCGCCTTCAGGAACTTTCACGCGTTCAAGCACGGGATCGTCTTCATCCGTGAAATCTATCTTCAAGTACCCCTTGGACGCGAAGTAATAGAGCATAGACGTCACGTCTTCGTTATCCACCGAGCCGTCTAAAAGATACCCCATTTCCATAGGGTCCATCTCGTCAGGAGCTTTTATATTGACGATAGGCACGATTTCGCCTTGCTTTTTCCCAAATTTCCAAAGCGCGACCGCGCCACCGACTAAAAGGATGCAAAGCAAAACCACGAGCCACGTACGCGGAGTGATAAGACGAGTGGACGCAAAGTCCTGCAATACGCCTTCTTCAAAGGTAAATTCAAGGGTAATCCCTTCCGCCGTATATTCACTAAACTCGCTATTATACGTCAATTCAAGCTTATCTTCAAAAATGTTAAGCGTTTTCCCGCCGTTCGACCAACCGCCCGTAACGTCCATGAGCGAACTTGACGAACTATATCCACCGTACGAACGTTTACAGGTAACGGGCCTATCGGGGAAATTCACGGTCACGCTCACGTTATTGAGCGAGAACGGAGAACCAAACCCCACCACGTCGAGAATCATACCGTCCAAAACGTCTTCGCCGTTCGGTTGCATTACGTAAGAAAACTCGTACACCCAGCGGTTGCCTTTTTGCACGTTACCTTCGCAACAAAGGTCGATAAACCCGTCCATATCGGGGTTATCCATTACGTAGAAATTAAAATCGTCGTTGCCTTCGCATTTCCCCGTTATTTGCGTGTAGATAGAGTCGGTTGGCAAGGATTTATAGAACATAGTAAACGAACGCAACATCTCAACGTCTATCCGCTCTTCAAAATAAATCGTCCTATCTTCGTTGACGGTAACCTCCACCGAATAGGAATGGCACTTAAACCCTGCCCTTTGGTCGTAATAGTCGGTATAAATATCCGCGCTTGCCGTCGTCGGCGTAGAATAGGCTATCGAAAAACACGCGATAAGTACGCAAGAGAAGATTGCGATAAATTTCTTAAAAAACTTTTTCATCGTTTTAAGTCCTTTTTTATTAGTAGCCAAGCTTTCAAAAAAATCCGCACGAGTTGCCCCATGCGGATTTCCATTCTTCTAGATTAAAGCGCAACGCAAAGCATCGCAAAACCGAAGATGACAAGCAAGACGAGAAGGATACCTGCAACCCCTAAATAAATTTTAGGAATAAGGATATTATCCGCAATTTTTAACGTATCCTTGAACTCGTCAACGAGCGCGGTATCGGGAATAACGATCTTAACTTCCACAGCGTCAGCGCCTTTGGTTACAGAAATCGAATTTTCATCTTCAATAACGTAAGTCATTTCATACGTCCATTCGCCTTCGTCTTTCAAACCCGAACAAGCCACGGTCGTAACGCCGTCCGTTTCGCTTACCGTATAAACGAAGCTTTCGTCTCCTTCACAGGAAACGACGTATTCGCCGTCCTCTTCTTTGGTAAGCTCGATAGAATACACGTCTTGCGTTTCCTTTACCGTTACGTCAATCGTTACGGTATTTTCAGGAGCAACTTCTTCCGCAGAAGCAACCGCGGTGTATACGTTCGCGCCAAAAATCAAGGACGCAGCAAAGCAAGTGATTGCCGTCAAGCCTATCTTTCTAAAATTCTTTAACTTTTCTTTCAAATTTACTTTTTTCATCTCTCTACCTCTCTACAAAAGTTTCAACTGTCAAAAACCAAGTTCAGTAGTTTTTTATTTTTGTATTTATCGTTGGTTAGTAATTAAAAGCTCACTTTCACGTTTTGACGTTCCACCGCGCTATCAAGCTCGAAATAAGGACGCTTCTTATAGTCTTCACCCATTTGCCTAGCAACGATATTCGACGGGAAAATCTCAATCTTCGTATTGAAAGCCTTTACGTTACCGTTATAGTAACGGCGCGCGCCTTCAAGTTCCCCTTCAATTTGCTTGAGCTGGTTTTGAAGGTCAAGGAAGTTCGTGTTCGCTTTAAGTTCGGGATAGCTTTCCGAAACGACGTTCAAGAACGTGCGAAGGGAGCTCGTAAGCTGATTTTCCGCAGCGATACGTTCTTCGCCTGCAACCGCCTTACCTGCGATATTTCTCGCAGCGATAACCTTTTCAAGCGTTTGCGTTTCGTGCGAAGCGTAACCCTTAACCGTTTCCACTAAATTAGGGATAAGATCATAACGCTTTTTCAAATACACGTCAATCGTAGCCCACGCTTCTTCTACTTTATTTTTAAGTCTAACGAGCGCGTTATTCGTGGAAATCCACCAAGCGACTACCGCAACCACCAAAGCGACTACTACGATGATCGTAACAACTGTTCCTATTCCGTTCGATGCAAGTAATGCATTCATGACGCACCCCTCCTTTTTTTAGTTGAAAGTAAGCCTACTTCCACTACCTACATTATACTACACCGCAATAAAAAAATCAAGGGTTTTACGAAAAAAAATCATTTTTTGCCAAAAAAAAACTGTTTTTTGCCTTTATTTTCAAGGATTTTACCTATTTTGTCATAACTAAAAATCGACGTGTAATACCCTTTTGTGACAATAAGTAAAGGAATTTTACAATATTACTTAAACGAATACTTCGCGCTAAAACGATAAACTTGCCCTGCTTTATAGACGGACGAGCCGTATTTTTCGTATTCAGGGACGTTTGGATTATTTGGAAGCGCCTCCGTTTCCAAGCAAAAACCCGAACACCTGCCATACTTTTTACCACCCTTCCCCACTTGATTTAAGAAGTTCCCACAGTAGAGATGTACGGACGGCATATCGGTATAGCATTTCATCGTGATACCACTCTTTTCACTACGCGCGATTGCGTACGGCGTAGCCACGTCACGGGTTTTATCGAACACGAAACAATGGTCGAACCCACTCCCGTATGCAAGGTCGGGATCGCTTTCTTTAAGAACGTCCCCAGAACCTATCGTCTTTTCCTTTGAGAAGTCAAACGGCGTACCCGTGGTCGCCCTGAACTCGCCGTGGGGAATCAATTCACTGTCC
>JAZQZK010000179.1:0-1600 GCA_045634025.1 Candidatus Scatosoma sp. | reverse complement strand
GATTTGTGGGGGGTAGGTACGAAGCTAATCACCTCAGAAGACCTTCCCGCGCTCGGTGGCGTGTATAAATTGTCGGCGGTTGTGAAAGAGGACGGTACGATGATTCCCAAAATCAAGCTTTCGGACAACTCCGAAAAGACGACCAACCCCGCTTTCAAAAACGTGTATCGTTTATACGACAATAAAGACGGCATGGCGATAGCCGACCTCATTACTTTACACGAGGAGGAAATCGATGAAAGCCAGCCCCTTACCATTTTCCACCCCATTGAAACTTGGAAGAAATGCACGGTGGAAGACTTCCACGCAGAGAAGCTTTTAAAGACTATCGTAAAGGGCGGTAAGCTCGTTTACGAGTTCCCCAAGCTTTTAGAAGTAAAGCAGTTCTCGCTCGACGAAAAAGCGAAGTTTTGGGAAGAGTATTTGCGCTTGGATATGCCTCAAACGTATAAAGTGGACTTATCCGCAAAATTACACGCTTTAAAGACGGACATGGTGAACTCTATCCGTGAAAGCAACAAGAAAAAGGACTAACTTAAAATGCAACAAATCAACCAAACAAATTTAAACGAAAAGAAAAATTCTCAAAGCGTAGGAGCGAGTCCCAAGGCAAATTCTCTTGTCGGCTCGAACCTTTGGGGGATTTTAATCTTCTTCGTTTTAATCCTTATAGACCAACTAACGAAAGCTTTCGCGGACGTTATGTTTATCGGCAAAAACGGCAAACCTACCGTGTTTGAACTCGTACCTGGTTGGGTGAATTTAACAATCACCTACAATCGCGGTATCTCGTTTGGTATCGGTTCAACGGCGGGTATAGGCACGAAAATAGCGGTAGTTATAATGACGGGCGTGATTATGCTCGCGCTTACAATTATGTATTTCACGTGCGACAAAAGAAGAACGCTCATGCGTATTGCGCTCGTGTTCGTGGTAGCAGGTGGTATCGGTAACCTTATCGACCGCGTGTATTACCAAGTTTGGGATCCTGCCACCGACGCGCTTATCCGTGACGGCGTTCGCGATATGGTGGATATTTCCTCCATCGGTTTTGGGGTTTGTAACTTTGCGGATTTCTTCATTTCAGGCGGAGCGGTTGCGCTCGTATTCGCGTGCTTGTTCTTTGATACCTACGCGTGCTTCCCCAAGGGCAACTATAAGGCGTTGCAGCTAGAGGCGGACGAACTCGAGCGCGTAAAAGCGGAAGAAAAATCCCAGAAAAAACTCTTAAAAGCTACCCCCTCAAATACGCAAGTAAGCGTTCAAGCGCAGGCGGAAAACGCTCAAGAAACCGAGGCGGAAAAGAATGGATAAACGGCTGTTTGTTGCGGAAGACAATTACAAACGGCTGGACGTATTTTTGAGTGAGCAGACGGAGGAAATCACTCGTTCACGGCTAAAAAAGTTGATAGACGAGGGACAGGTGCTCTTAAACGGTAAGAAGGCGAAGGCTGGCGCGGAAATCAAGACGGGTGATGAGGTCACGCTTGAAATTCCCGACGCGGTAGAATACGAGGTCAAAGCGGAAAATATCCCGATAGAGATTTTGTATCAAGACCAAGACTTTGCAATCGTCAATAAACCGCAGGGCATGACGGTA
>JAZQZK010000178.1:0-2373 GCA_045634025.1 Candidatus Scatosoma sp. | reverse complement strand
TACTCCTTACTCTTCCCTTGAAATAACCTTGCCGAAAACCCCGTCGCCGTCCGTTTCCTTAACGCCAAACTCTTCGTGGACCTTTTCCAACCCCTTTTCAAGAACGGAAATCTCGTCCGCAAAGTTGCCCTTCGCCTTCATTTCCAAAACCCAACGACTAACCGTCGTCATATACGCCGAATACTCACTCGAAATCTCGTCAAGGGCGTTGATAAACCCAAGCTTTTTCTCGTAATCTTCAAGCTGTCTTCGACATTTCGTCAAGCAATCGGAAACGCTTTGCCGAGAAACCCCTTTCGCTTCGGCAATCTCCGCAAGCGATAAATCGTAATTAAAATACAAATCGGTAATTTCCCGTTGCGTTTTCGTAAGCAGGGGTGAGTATAAATCCCAAAGTCTCAAAAAATCGAGATCCTCGTTTTTCATAAGCCCCTCCCACTCCATTCTACTCTACCATTATACCCCATAAAACAACACCTGTCAAGCATTTTTACTTGACAGGTGTAAATTTTTTCAAAGATTTTCTTGATTTTTACTCTCTTTCGCACGATTTTCTCACGTACGCGCGACAATATTAGGTTAGAACAGCTTTAACAAGTCCACCAAAATCGCAAACCCGAACAGGAAAACAATGCCGACCAAGTGGATAATCGTTTCCACGTTGCGATTGATAGGCTTTTTGCGTATCCATTCAATTGCGCAGAACACGACCTTCGAGCCGTCGAGCGCAGGGATAGGCAAGAGATTGAACACCGCCAAGTTCACGCCGATAAGCGACGCGACGTTCAGGAAGGACAAAAGACTACTCGACGCCGCTTCCGCCGTCACCGTAATCGTGGTAACAGGACCGCCAACCGCTTCCAAACCAAGCTTACCCGTCAGAAGCTCGCCAAACGAGCGGAGCACCATACCGCCGATTTTCCAAGAATACCCAAACGACCTGCCAATCGTTTCAAAAAAGCCATACCTTACGGTATTCATATACAAACCATCCAAACCCATTGCAATCAGCAAGGTGTTGGTGTCCGACATATTCACGAAATCGCAGTCCTTTTTAAGGGTGACGGTCAAATCGACACGCTCTTCGCCACGGATTACGCCGACCGTAATCTCTTCGCCCGCCTTTTTACCGTCCAAAACGTCCATATAATCGGTGATGAGATAGAGATTTTTGCCGTCGATACTCTCAATAATATCCCCAACTTCGTAAACGGAATCGAGATACCCGTTCTCTTTGGGCGCAACCACTTTATATAACGGTTGACCGATAAACGAGAACATACTTATAATGATAAATAACGCCAACAAATAATTCATCGTCGCGCCTGCAATCAACACGATGATGCGTTTCCAAGGCGCTTGGTCGTTAAATCTTTCGCCTTTGGGTTCGGGGTACTCTTCTTCTAAACTCGTACCTGCCCCCACGCTTTCTTCTTTTTCTAGAGTTCGGCTCGTACCTGCCCCGTCGCTTTCAAAATCATCAAAGGGAGTTTCTTGTTTTTCTTCAATAGGGGTTTCTTCTTCGGTTTCGTACTCGTCTTCACCGTCGAACGCGCAATACCCGCCAAGCGGAATAAGACGAACGGCAAACAGCTCACCCGTCGTTTTGCTACGCTTTTTCCAAAGCGCAGGACCAAACCCAATGGAAAACTCGTTAATCTTAAACCCAAGAATTTTCCCTGCAAGGTAATGCCCGAACTCGTGAATGGTAACCATCGCAAGCAAAATCACGATTGCAAGTACCACTCCGCCCATAGAACGCAACGCGCCCCCTACGCTCAATAAATTTATCAATTCCATTTCTCCTTATTTTATCCTTTTTGCAACGAATTCATTCGCAAGAAGTCTTGCCTTTGCATCCGTTTCCACGAGCGCGCCGTAGTCCGTCGCCTTTACTCGTTCCGTGTTCTCAAGCGCGTACTCAATCGTTTCCGCAATCCCAAGGAAGGGAAGTTTTCCGTCCAAGAACGCCCTCACCGCCACTTCACCCGCGCCGTTCAACGCGCAAGGATAGTTATCCCCCATTTCAATCGAGCGCAACGCCATATCGTAGCAAGGGAACGCCGAGCGTTCAAGCGGTAAAAACCTAATCGCGCCAAGCTTTTCAAAATCAAGCGGTTTCAAAGCGCAATCAAAACGGTCAGGGTAAGTCAATGCAAGCTGGATAGGCAACTCCATCGTCGGATAACTCATTTGCGCCAAAATCCCCTTATCGTCAAACTCGACCATGGAATGAATAATACTCTCAGGTTGAACGATAGTATGGATTTTTTCAAGCGGACAATTATACAACCACTTCGCCTCAATGACTTCAAAGCCCTTGTTGAGCAAGGTCGCGCTGTCTATCGTAATCTTCGCGCCCATTTGCCAAGT
>JAZQZK010000177.1:0-2364 GCA_045634025.1 Candidatus Scatosoma sp. | reverse complement strand
TGCACCGTAAGAGGTTCGAACTCCTAGCCTTCGGTTCCGTAGACCGACGCTCTATCCAGTTGAGCTAACAGTGCTTATTTTCAGTTGACTTGCATAAAAATTTTGCCTTCCATTGCAAAACGCTTATATAGTATAAGGCTTTTTTTTTGTTTTGTCAACTGTTTTTTAGCCGTTTTTCAAAAAAGTATCTCTTTTTTATAAGTTATTTTTCTTACAAATCAAACGCTATCGCCGTTACGTCGTCGGTGAATTTTCCACCGCTAAATACCGTCAACGCGCTACGAAGTTTGCCGATGAAATCTTCCGCGTTAGAAGACTGTAAAAGTACGCTTTCCGCCCGTTCTATCCCAAACAGTTCCCCTGCCGAGTTCGCGCATTCCGTTACGCCGTCCGTTAAAAGGACGAGCAAGTCGCCGTTTTCAAAGGGCATTTCGTGTTCTTTATATGATACGTCCGAGAACCAGTTGGATATGGGTGGAGCAGGAGATTCTATCTCGTTAATCCCAAACGAATTTTTCAAAAGTATAGGCGCGTTATGACCTGCAATCGCGTAATGCAAAAGCTTTTCAGAACGGTCAATTCTCACACCTGCTACCGTGATATACGATCTTTCGTCTTGGTTAAGCTCGCTAAATTTTCTACTCAACGTATCGAGCGCAACCGAGAGCGAAGGCTGGGATCTATCAAAACCTGCCTTGACGAACGCCGACAACATACCTGCCGACACGCCCTTACCCGAAACGTCGGAAATAATACCGTAAGTTTGTCCGTTAAGCTCGTAAACGTCGGGTAAATCGCCGCCTACTTCTAAGCAGGGCACGTACATATACGAATACGGCACCCCACCTGCGACTTTGCCTGCGGGTAAAAGCCGTCTTTGCATCTGTTTTGCAGACAACATTTCGCGTTCCATTTCCGTCTCATACGAGCCGTCCGTGATACCCATGTACGAGTTCTTTTTATTATCGAGCGGGAAAACGCGGATTTTTACGGACAACGTATCCGTGCGGTTATTGTGCTGTACGCGAGCGCGCATCGTCTCCGTTTGTTCTTCGCCTGTCTTGATAACGGCGGTCATTACTTTATAGAAAGAACAGAACGCGCAAGCCGAGCTTTGCCCACAAATTCCTTCCGCGCAACCGAGCGTATCAGAAAGCGAGCCTTTGGGTTTTGCTTTCTCGGAAAAGGAACGACGAAAAGCCGCGTTCGTGTATTTAACGCGCAATTTGTCGTCAAACACGAACACGCCCGAAGGAATCCCGTCGAGTATTTTTTTGTACGTTCCGTTCCAAATCATAGCCTATTTTCCCTAAATGGTTTTTGTCTTTCGGACTGTTTTTAGCCGACTGCTCGATTAGCGATAAAAACGCAAGCCCGAGCAAATTTTTGCGTCAAATTTCAAGCCTTCGTACAATTCTCCGTCGAGCTGAACGGTACAAGGCGGCGCGGAAACTTTAAGCGATTCCGCGTAGAAATGGTCGGTCAAGTGATAGGAAGTAATCTTCCCTTTCATAAGCTGCAACAACGCGGGTAAGAGCTTGAACACGCCCTTTATATGTCGCACGACCACCACTTCCATTTTATTATCGTCGATAACGGCGCCAGGGCAAACCTTTAATCCACCGCCAAACTGCGAGCCGTTGCAAACCGCGGTGATTAAGACTTTTTCTTCGATTTTTTCGCCGTTCTTTTCATAGCTAACGTCCAAGCCTTTGAATTTGAACATGCATTTCAAAAGCGAAAGGAAATATTTCGCCTTACCCTTCATTTTACCGCGTTGACATTCTTCTAATATATCGACGTCTATCCCCATACCTGCAACGTTCATACAGCGTACGCCGTCCATTTCGAGATAGTCGGTGGGTTTGGTTTCCCCTTTTAAGATAAGTTCCGCCGCCTTTTCAGGGTCACGGGGGATCTTCATCGCGTCCGCGAAATCGTTGCCCGTACCTGCGGGGATAAGACCTATCTTACATTCGGTAGGGTTGACGATACCGTTCAAGACCTCGTGGAGCGTACCATCGCCACCAACGACTACAAGCTCCGTTTTACCTTCGCTCGTTAATCTTTCAGCGATGTCTTTCGCTTCACCGCGACGAGTGGTTTCATAGACTTCGTAGTCAACGCCTTTCTCGTCGAAAAATTTAGTCGTAAGACCTAAACAATATTTATTCCCTCTCTTACCCGCGGTGGGGTTGCTAATCACGTAGTACATAGTAATTTTTCCCTTTGTAAACAAAATTTTTTTAATATTCTTTAATTTTCCAAAAAAACTTGCTATATCTATTATATAACACTTTGCGAAGAATTGCAATTTATTTTTAAATTTGTTATACTATAATTATAAAAAATTTTAGGTTTTTT
>JAZQZK010000176.1:0-7059 GCA_045634025.1 Candidatus Scatosoma sp. | reverse complement strand
GCCGTCAATTCATTCATAAGAGGTATTTATGGACGAAATTATTATCAAAGGCGCAAAGCAAAACAACTTAAAAAATATAAACCTAACCATTCCCCGAAACAAGCTTACCGTGTTTACGGGGCTTTCGGGTAGCGGTAAATCCACGCTCGCGTTCGATACCATCTTCGCGGAAGGTCAACGCAGGTACGTGGAGAGTTTGTCTTCGTACGCTCGTCAGTTCTTGGGACAAATGGAAAAGCCTGACGTTGAGAGCATAGAAGGTCTTTCGCCCGCTATTTCTATCGACCAAAAAACGACTTCGCACAACCCCCGTTCAACGGTGGGTACGGTCACGGAGATTTACGATTATTTCCGTTTATTATTCGCAAGAATCGGCGTACCGCATTGTCCTAAATGCGGAAAGGAAATCCGTCGTCAAACGGTGGACGAGATTGCGGACAAGGTAATGGCGATGCCAGAAGGCAGTAAAATTTTAGTCAACGCGCCCGTCGTTCGCGGTAGAAAAGGCGAGTACGTCAAAGAGCTCAACGCCTTCAAAAAAAGCGGTTACGGTAGGGTGAAAATCGACGGAATCGTTTATGATTTACAAGAAGATATCAAGCTTGAAAAGAACTTAAAACACAATATTTCCGTCGTCGTGGACAGGCTTATCGTAAAGCCCACCATCCAAAAACGATTAACGGACAGTTTGGAAACGGCGTTAAAGCTCGCAGACGGGCTCGTCGTAATCGACTCGGACGGCAAAGAAGACTTGTATTCCGTCAACTACGCCTGCCCCGACTGTAACGTCTCCCTTGAAGAAATCGAGCCGAGAATGTTCTCGTTCAACACTCCTTACGGCGCGTGTCCGGAATGCTACGGACTTGGGTTTAGACAGGTGGTCGACCCCGACCTTATCTGCCCCGACAAGACCAAGACTCTACGCGAAGGCGCAATGAAAGTTACGGGTTGGAATTTAGGTTCGCAAACGATGGCGCTTATGGAAATTTCCGCCGTCGCAAAGGCGTACGGGTTCTCGCTCGACGTGCCTGTAAAAGACCTTTCCAAAGAAGCCTACGATATCCTAATGTACGGCGCGGACGAAACGGTGGATATGTCATATTCAACGCGTTCGTTTCAGGGTAGTTTCAAGAAAAAATGGGAAGGGTACGTGAACAACCTGCAACGCAGGTATGCGAATACCACGTCCGAGGGCGTGAAGTACGACATAGAAAGATTGATGCGTAGCGCGCCTTGTACGAGCTGTAACGGTAAGCGTTTGAAACGCGAAGCGTTGTCCGTCACCGTCGGCGGTAAAAATATTTGGGAAGCCTGCGAAATGTCGGTGGATGAGCTTTACGATTTCATCGACAAAATCAGCGATGACTTCACGCCTACTGAGCATTTGATAGCCGACGCTATCGTCAAAGAAATCCGTTCTCGGTTAGGCTTTTTAAGGAACGTGGGGCTTGATTATCTCACGCTCGCAAGAACGGCGTCCACGCTTTCAGGCGGGGAGAGTCAGCGTATCCGCTTGGCAACGCAAATCGGTAGCGCGCTCACGGGCGTTTTGTATATCCTTGACGAGCCGAGTATCGGCCTTCATCAACGCGACAACGAAATGCTTATTCGTTCGTTAAAAGGTCTTCGTGACTTGGGTAACACCCTAATCGTCGTTGAACACGACGACGATACCATTCGCGCCGCCGACCATATCGTCGATATCGGCCCAAAGGCAGGTGTTCACGGTGGAGAAGTGGTGGCAAGCGGTACCATGTACGAGATTATGGCAGAACCGAACTCCATCACAGGCGATTATTTAGCAGGTCGAAAAAGGATAGAAACCCCGTCCGTTCGTCAAAAACCCGACGGAAGATGGTTCAAGGCTTGCGGTTGTAGACAGAACAATTTGAAGAACGTCACGGCGGAAATCCCCGTCGGCTTGATAACGGTGGTCACAGGCGTTTCGGGTAGTGGTAAATCGAGTTTGGTCAATGAAATTATCTATCCCAAACTCGCCAACGAACTCAACAACGCCCGCCAAGTCCTTGGCCAATGCGACGGCTTCGAAGGGGTGGAATATTTCGATAAAGTTATCGCGATCGACCAGTCCCCGATCGGCAGAACGCCAAGGAGTAACCCTGCAACTTATACGGGTGTGTTCAACGCCATTCGTGACCTGTTCGCAATGACTCCCGACGCGCAAGAACGCGGTTACAAGGCAGGCAGGTTCTCGTTCAACGTCGCAGGGGGCAGGTGTGAGCATTGTTTTGGCGACGGCATCATCAAGATAGAAATGCACTTTTTGCCCGACATTTTGGTGCCTTGCGAAGTATGTTCAGGTAAGCGCTATAATAGGGAAACGCTCGAAGTCAAATACAAAGGCAAGAGTATTTTCGACGTGCTCGATATGACGGTCGAAGAAGCCTGCGATTTCTTCCAACCCGTACCCAGTATTTACAACAAAATCAAAACGCTTAAAGAAGTGGGCTTGGGCTATATCAAACTCGGTCAAAGCTCCACGACGCTTTCTGGCGGGGAAGCGCAACGCGTCAAGCTCGCCACCGAACTTTCCAAACGCTCGACGGGTAAAACCTTCTATATCTTGGACGAGCCAACGACGGGTCTTCACACCTACGACGTGGATAAATTATTAAAGATACTCTTAAAGCTCCGCGCGGGCGGAAACACCGTACTCGTCATTGAACACAACCTTGACGTCATCAAGACGGCGGACTACGTCATTGACCTTGGCCCTGAAGGTGGCGGCGGTGGTGGTACTATCGTTTGCGCAGGTACGCCTGAAGAAATCGCTGAGAATGAGAGTAGTTATACGGGTAAATTCTTGAAGAAAATCCTTTTCGAGAGGGACTAAGACAGGTCTATACTCAAAAAAAAACGCCAAAACAGAAAAATTTTTTATATTTCTATTGACAAGTCAGGATTTTGGTGGTATAATTTAGTAAATATTTTTTTAAGGGAGATTTTTTATGAAAAAACTTACAAAAAGACTTATGCTCACTTTAACTACGCTTTGCATGGCGGTTTGCTTCTTATTCAGCGGTTGCGCTTTGAAATACGCAGGCAAGTATGAATTCGTAAAAGACGGAACGACTTACGAACTTAAGCTTTCGGTTAACAACGAATTTACTTTCGCAAAAGAAAATGAAAAAGGTTCTTCTACGAAGAATGGTACTTGGGCTATCAAAGAAGACGTTGAAGACGTACTCGTTTTGACGGTTGGCGACAATTCTTTCGAAGTTGAATGCGACGGCGAAAAAATCGTTGTAGAAGTGCTTGAATCGGCTATCCTTGACGGTGGTTTAGCGCTCGATATCGGTTTCAGCGGCAGCGCAGATTTCGTAAAATAATTTGAAAACAAAACAAGAGTTAAAGGGCGCGTTGAAACTCGCCCTTTAACTCTTTTCTTTTTCCTTTCCGCTTTTTATTGATTAATTATTCTCAAATAATCATTTTGCATTCAAGCAAAAACAAAATAATTGTTAAATTCATTAAAAATCAACCAAAACGAGAATTATGCAACCGCTAGTTGACATAAAAAAGATGACACTAGGCGGTTTATTTGATATAATAGATTATGTGGATAGGCGGATATCCTGCAAAAAGCACTTAAGGAGAAATTTTATGGATTACGGACAGAAGATCGCGGAATTAAGAAAAGGTAAGAAAATGACGCAGGCGGATCTTGGGGTACGCCTTAACGTATCCCCGCAAGCAGTTTCTAAATGGGAAAATAATTTAAGCGAGCCAGATATTACGTCAATAAGAAAAATGTGCGAAATTTTTGGAGTTTCGGTGGATGAGTTTCTAGGGTTACCTGAGCGCAAAAAAGAACAACCTGCAGTTGAAAATTCTATCGCGGAAGAAAGGCCTGTTAAAGCTATTTTGGCATATTGCGCAAAATGTGAAAAAGCTGTATGCGCGGGTGAGTTCGCAACCGTCAAGCTTTCCTATAACGCGAGCGCTACAACTGATAAGGTGAAAGTATCGCAAACTTCGCGCAGTTATTGTCATTCCTGCCTGAAAGAAATAACAGAAATGCAAAAGAAAGAAGAAACAAGAAGAATAGAATCGCAGGCAGCGGTTAGAAGAGAAGAAACGAAACAAAGATTCTATAAAGGTCTTATTTGGGGCGCAATTATAATGTGTTTTATAGGTTACGTAGGAGTCTCCTCCTATTTAAGTGACCCTTCAGTTGGCATTGAATCTTGTATATTTTTAACGCTTGCTGGATTTGCCATTCCCTCGCAATTTATTTGGGGGAAAGAAAACTCGAGACTTTTTAGTGTTCTGCTTTTCTTTTGTCGTTCTTTTAAAGCCCCTTTTGGTTTGATATTCAATTTGAGTCTTGATGGATTGATTTGGCTTTTAACAGTTAAGTTAGCGTTATGGGTTATCTGCGGAATCTTATCAATTCTTTGCTTCTTACTGGGGCTCATAGTTGTCTTGTTTGCGTCCGTAGTGCTTTTCCCGTTCGCGCTTAGAGATATCATTAAAGAAGCATTTTAACAACAAAAAAATAAAATATAAATAAAGAGAAGGAGTAGTTTATGAACAAGAAAATCATAATTTTACTATCGGCATTGTGCGTAGCTGTACTTTCCGTTGCTATTGTTGTCTTTGCGGGTGGGAAAGAACCCGCAAAAGAAATTACGGGCGTAACCTTTACAAGCGCAAGCTTTGATTACGACGGAACGGAAAAAGCGATAACTGTTGTTGGCGATATTCCTGACGGCGTTTCGGTTGCTTATACAACGAATAAAGCGACTAATGCAGGCGCATATTCCGCAAAAGCAGTGCTTTCGGGGAAAGGGTATAAAGAGCTTACTCTTTCGGCAACGCTCACCATCAATAAAATCGACATTGAAGGGGTTACGGTAGTTGCTGAGCAGTCGATTAAGCACGACGGAAATTATCACCTTCCTGAAATTAGCGGAGACGTGCCTAGCGGAATTGTTCCTGAATACTATGTGGCAGGCAAGAAGACGGAAGGCGTAATTGCAATCGGCGTCTACGATTTTGAAATCGTTCTTGAAAATAACAATTATAATAAGCTTACGCTCACTTGCGAATACACAATCAAAATGAACGTGGCAAGCCTTGCGAATACTCTTTTTGAGTCTTTCGGTCAACTTCCCGATCCTTGGTCGTTCTTCCCTGATTCTTTCTCGGTAGAAAATAAGGAAATTGCTTCTGTGCCTAATTATTCTAATTTTGTAAACGTTTCTTCTATTCCGACCAACGGTATAGGGAAACAATTAAGCGTGGTTTACAACGTTTTGAATAAAACGGAAAAAGCATTATCGTACGTCAGACCTGTCTATTTGGCGATGAATACGGTTAAAAATATGTACACTACATATCTTGACAAATATCCCGACGATTATCAACAATATTCGGGTACGGTATCAGGCTTTACCTTCGCTTTAGCTCTTGATAAAAACACCTATACTCTTTCCGCAAACGTATCTTCCATTTCAATCAAAATTTTCTCGGACGTAGAAGAAGGCATTTATGGCGCAAGAGTGCAGCTTAACGCAACGACTGCTTTGAAATATACGGTAAGCGAGAACAAATTAACCATCGCCTTAGACGTTTTGGATAGCGCGGCAACTCAAATCTCTTTCGTTAGAAACGAGAATACAGGAAAGGTTTTGGGGGCGATGTATGAATATCTCGTAGTCTCTGGAAAACAAATAACGGCTACGAGCGCGCTTATTGAAATAGGCAACACGTACACGACTCTTATCGGTACGAAAGGGGATTTCATTCCTACTGCCGTTAGCCGTAACTGTGAAGTTTACTTGAATTCTACGGGTTGTCTCGTTGGTACGGAAGTTAGAGAAGAACTCACCATTTCAGGATTCACTGAAACCTATAATACCTTGTGGTACACCTTAAATGACGTCGTGGGAATTAACACCATTAAAAAGGTTGACGAAGCAAACGTGATGAATCCTGATACAATTTATATCAATAACTCGACCGATACCATTCATACAAAGCTCTTCGGTGGGATTAACGCTAAAACAGCGTCGCGTAGATTTGACATAGAATTCAAGACGATGTATTTCTATGAATACGACGAAGCAAAAGAAGAATATAAAGAAGTATCCTGCGAAATTCCGATGATGTTTGTTCAAGAAGAAAAACTTGACGATTTCACTTCAGATTTTTACGCGGCAAACAAAAATGCTCTTTCGGGCCCGATTTCGCTTAACGTGAGCCAAAAAGATAAGCAAGCCGTGAATTACGGATATTACACGCTTCTTAATGATTACGACTTGATAAAGGATGCGGTTACCTTCGAAATGATAACCAACTATTGCAAGTTCTAACAGATAAAAGGAAAGCACACTACGCGTTGCAAAGCAAACGGTAGTGTGCTTTTTTGTTTTAGAGTAAATCAATTTACGCTTGTTTTTCTTCGAGTTTGGTAAGCTTGACGTTTCCGCATAGTACGTCGGAATAGGAATACGCCGTCTTCCCTAAAAACCCTTTCTCGTCCGGTTGAATGGTGAATAAAGCAGGATAAACCCCTGAAAGCACGCCTGAAAAACGCATCGTCTTGTTCCTGCCTAAATTCACCTTGACCTGCACCCTTTGCGCGTCCAAAGCGCGTATCATTCGTTTAACGTCTGAAATGTTTTTTTGTGGCTTTATCATAGAAAAACTATTCCCAAACTTATAAAAAATTATACCTTTTTACCGAAAATCCGCTAAGAAATAGGAAAAATCCGCTTGATTTTGAAAAAACTCATATCGCTAAACCCCTTATAAATAAAGGGGATTACGATTTTTTATAAACAAATATGAAAAAATTCCAAAAAATTTTTCCAAAACCCCTTGACAAATAGCGATTATATGCTATAATAAAGGTACAAAAGGAAACAAACTAACAAAAAATGTTAAAATGTTTCAAATATAAAAAGGAGAAAACCAATGCACTAAAGGTTGAGCCGATAGGGGTCGGCAAAGAGACCGTGGGGACACGGTCGAAGAAAAAAGGTTATAAAGGAGGTACGAAAAGGGATGATCAAGTTCAATTTTGCCAGCCTT
>JAZQZK010000175.1:0-2447 GCA_045634025.1 Candidatus Scatosoma sp. | reverse complement strand
AAAGGTAACGGGCGCGACTTGAAGTCGCGCCCGTTGTTTTATGTAGCACTAATTGTTATTTAATTTTGTTTATTACTTTGTCAATATCTTCGTCGGTTATTTCAGAAAGCTTCTTGTAACCAGTTGGAGCGTCGGGCATTTTATCTTTTTGATTGATAACGATTTTTAAATCGGTTTCATAGACGTCTTGCGCTGTCGCGGGCTTAAGGTCATTCTTTTCCAATATCTTATCAACGGTAATCGTAATCGTTTTTCCTTCCTTCGACAGTTGTCCGCTTACCGTCAAATCCGATAAATCTAACACGTATTTTTCGTCCTCTCTATCCACTGAAACATCAAAAACACCGGTTCCGTTTACCAATAACTTCGCTTTATATTCGCTCTTATTGTTTTCGGAAATCACGTAAGAAATCTTTGAACCCATTACTTCAACGTTAATTTCGTTGGATTTTTTCACTCCTTCCGCGCCAAAATCAAGACTAAATACTTCGTCGTTGCCAAGGTCAACAGTGAGTTTTAAAAGTTTCGGAATAAATTTAGGCGTCACGATCTCGACGGTTATCGTTTCAAAGAAGTTTTCTTTCTCCACTATCTGCTCGCAAATCGAATCGATTTCAGGCTCAAGGTCTTCTAAAAATTCTACGTATTGTTCCGCCAAAGTTTTTTCGGCCTTTTCATCGATAAGCGCAGAGAAACTGTCCTCGTATTTGACCAAAAAATCCTCTACTTGCTCGTCTTCTAAAATAAATTCGTATAAATCGTATATCATATCGGAAAACGCTTCCGCGTCAATTTCAACGGTAACGACTCTCACGGACTCGCCTTCCCCGTTCAGTCTTACTTCTTTATTTTCCGATTCAAATTCCGCATTGTCTTTGAAGATTTTCCAAATCTCTTTCGAGTAACTCTTTACAATTTTCTCCAAATCCTTTCCCATCTCTTCGCTGTCGGATTCTTCCAAGACTTGTATCAATTTGTTGTAAATTTCTTCGTCGGGAATTTCATACTTTGACCCCGAACCGTAAGCGAAAATGGAATTTTCCAATTCGTCGGCCAAATTTTTCAGCTCAATACCGTACGCGCCTTGTAAAAAATGTTCTTCTTCAACGTACAGCAAGTCTTCCGACAAATATAAACTACCGTTAATCGCATTATTGCCGTTTACGTAATTGAAACTTTCCAACATAACCGCAGAGCTTGAAAAATACAGTTTCCCTGAAATTTCACTATTCTCGAAAACTTCCGCGTCGTTATATTTAACGCTTGAAATGGACGCTTCCAAAGAACCCTTTTTTAACATATTGGAAATGGGTTCGATTTCCTCACGCTCAAACAAATCGTCTATCGCCGTTACCAAAGCTATTCTGGTTGCGTTTTCTGGAGTGTTTGCAATCGTAGCGACTGCTACCCCACCACCCGTAACGGTAAAAACCGAAGCCAAAATTGCAACAAGTTGCTTTTTCATTTATAAATACCTCCAAATTGTTTCATACTAGTATTGTACTAGATATTTTGTCTATTATCAAGACATTTTGTGTAGTTTGCTGTAAAATTTTTATATGGATGAAAAATTTTGTAGAAATTTAAAAGAGGCTAGGAAGTCCTGCAACCTAACGCAAAAGCAAGTAGCTTTTACGTTGAAAGTTGTTGAAAGCTGTTACGCAAATTGGGAACAAGGCAGAACGGAACCCAATATAGAAATGCTACGAAAGCTAAGCGAAATTTTCAACGTTAGCGTTGACGAGCTTATTAACGGTTATTTATAATATGCTTTTCTTATAAAAAAATCAACCTCTCGCGTAAGATATTCGAGGGGTTTTCCTTATACAAAAAAGAAGTGACTGTGTTTAAACAATCACTTCTTAAATTGAAAAGCGGCAATTACCTATCCTCCCAACGGTTAACCGTAAGTACTTTCGGCGTTAAAGAGCTTAACTTCTGTGTTCGGAATGGGTACAGGTGGATCCTCTTTGCCATCATCACCGCTATTGTTATATATCTCGTAACCTCTCAGTTACGCTACATATACTTGTTTAAAAACCTTCCCTTAAGAAGATTTACAACTACATAGCAATCTTTTCGTACAAAACTTAAATTTTCCATTTATTAGAAGCTCGTAAAATCATAGAATTATCTTTGTAAAAGATGTTTTCGTATAAAGCTTTCAAATCTCATTTTATTGAGATCAAGCCCTCGACCTATTAGTATCGGTCAGGTACATACATTGCTGCACTTACACCTCCGACCTATCAACCTTGTTGTCTGCAAGGAGTCTTACTAGCTTATGCTATGGGATACCTTATCTTGAAGCGAGTTTCACGCTTAGATGCTTTCAGCGTTTATCTCAACCGCACTCCGCTACCCTGCTATGCCACTGGCGTGACAACAGGTGCACAGTTGGTGCGTTCATCCCGGTCCTCTCGTACTAAGGACAAGCCCTCTCAAGT
>JAZQZK010000174.1:0-2512 GCA_045634025.1 Candidatus Scatosoma sp. | reverse complement strand
GACGGTGGTATGTTTGATAATCCACGCTACGCGCTTTATCAATCGAAATATACGCCCGTGTTAGCGAATAGAGCAAACGAAGAGTGTACGGAACTCGTAACCATCGCAGGAAAATGCTGTGAAAGCGGGGACTTAATCGCCGTAAACGTAGCGTTACCCAAAGCGGAACGCGGAGATATTCTCGCAATTCTCTCAACGGGCGCGTATAACTATTCAATGGCGATGAATTATAATAGGAATTTCATACCGCCTTGCATTTTAGTCAAAGACGGGAACGCGGAGTATATCGTAAAGAAACAAACGTATGAAGATATAACCCGTAACGATGTTATCCCTGATAGACTTAAGTAATTTATGTCAAAATTTACAAAATAAACGCGTTGTGGACTTGATTTTTTCAAGAAATATCGCTATAATGTATGTATGGAGTATTTTGTTGAATTGTTAGCGAGTTTTCTCGCTGTAATGGTGGTAGTTTGTTTGCACGAATACGCGCACGCGTACGTCGCGAATAAATGCGGTGACCCGACACCAAGATTGTACGGACGGCTTACCTTAAATCCGTTAGCGCATTTCGATCCGCTTGGTATCGTTATATTCGCGTTAGTAGGGTTTGGTTGGGCGAATCCCGTACCTATCAATCCAAATAATTTCAAGAATTATAAACGCGGTTGCTTATTGACAAGCTCGGCAGGGGTTATCGTAAATTATCTTTGCGCGTTCTTGTTCTATCCGATTTTCGTACTTGTCTTTATGTACGTTCTTCCTATGGTTGCAGGAAAATACGCGGAAATATTTCTGTTTTATTTGTTTTACTCAATACTAGTGTATTCCTTGAGTTTTTGCGTCTTTAATTTATTACCGTTCTATCCGTTAGACGGATTTAGAATTATGGACACTCTTAGCAAAAAACGCGGTAAAATATTCTGGTTTTTAAGAGAAAACGGACACAAAATTTTGCTTGGCTTAATTCTAATTTCCGCGCTCTCGAATAGAATTTGGTTTTTCAACTATATCAACGTACTTGGATTTATCTTAGATATAGCTATTTCCGTATTTGGAAAACCGATTACGTTGTTTTGGAACTGGTTATTTGAATTTTTTGGTATCTTTGTTTCTTTTACTTTTTAAGCATTAAAAAAATAGGAGATATAAATGGAAAAAGAAAAGCTGACAGTTGAATCGGTCAAGGGCTTTGAAACAGAAGTCGATTACACGACAGTCCTTGATAATTTCGAAGGTCCGCTCGACCTGTTGTTACACTTGATAAAACAGGAAGAGATTGAAATTAAGGACATTTTCGTATCACAGGTAACCGAGCAATTCCTTTCGTATATGAAAGGCTTGCCGTACATAGACGTTGATAAAGCAAGCGAGTATTTGAATATCGCCGCAACGATTATCGATATCAAGGCGAGAAGTTTAGTACCTCCGCCCGACGATGGTTTTGACGATTATTACGACCAAGACGACGATCCACAACAAGAACTTATCCGCGCGCTCGAAGAATATCAGATGATTAAAGAAGAAGCGGACAAGCTTAAAGAAATGGAGACGGTCGGCTACTTCTTCAAACAGCCTGAAAAGGGTATCGGCGACGTTCAAGTCAAATATAAAGACTTTACCTTGGACGGATTGCTTAAGGCGTTTACGAACATGATGTTGAAACGCGAGAGCATGAAGTCCGAGCGTAACGAGCCGAGAGAAATCCCCAAAGACTTGTTCACCGTTAAGGAAAAGATAGCGCATATCCGCGAACGGATAAAAACGCAAGAAGAATTCGCTTTCGACGAACTCTTTAGCGCAGACTCAACGACAGGGGAAATCGTAACGACCTTCCAGGCGTTGCTTGAATTATTAAAACATCAGTTCATAATCGTTGAACAAGAAGAAGTATTCACAAAAATTACGATTAAGAAAAATCAGAACAGAAGCGAGGACGAAGAAATTGGAGAAATTGACGAATATAATTGAGGGTATTTTATTTGCAGCTGGAGATCCCGTTCCTATGGATCTCATCAAGGAAAAACTTGGCGTTACCAAGCTTGAAATGGACAAAGTTGTCCGCGCGCTCGAAAAGAAATACACGGGCGAATCGGGTATCGTACTTTTGAATTTCAATCATAAGTTACAACTCGCAACAAACCCTGAGTACAAAGAATCTATCTCAACGGTATTAAATCCCATTAGAGAAAAGGAATTTACGCGTACTATTTTGGAATGCGCGGCAATCGTTGCATACAAACAACCGATTACGAGAAGCGAACTTGAAACGGTGCGTGGCGTAAATAGCGATTACGCTTTAACGACCTTGCAATCGCTTGGCATGATTGAGCCGTGTGGCCGCAAGGACTCGCCCGGCAAACCTGTTTTGTTTGCGACGACCGACAATTTCTTAAGACGTTTCAAGCTTAAATCTTTGTCTGAATTACCCGACTATGAAGAGCTTATGAAGAGAATTGCAGAACTCAACACCTTTGATAATTCGGATAGCGGTTACTTGTACGAAAAA
>JAZQZK010000173.1:0-3344 GCA_045634025.1 Candidatus Scatosoma sp. | reverse complement strand
GAGTATCGTAATCCCCTACACTATAACGAGCATCGGAAACTCTGCATTCAAGGGTTGTACTGGTTTAACAAGCATCGTAATCCCTAACAGTGTAACGAGCATTGGCGCCAACGCATTCTCAGGTTGCAGCAATTTAACGATTTATTGCACCGCAACCAGCCAACCCAACGATTGGAATAGGAATTGGAATCCTTCTAATTGTCCAGTGGTTTGGGGATACAAAGGCTAAACAAAAATAGCAGTTAAAAAATTATTAAATTATTATAATATAAATACATTAGCTGACAAGTAGAAAATTTTATATTTTTATATCAAAAACAGTGTACGAATCTTATTATTTGCGTTATAATATGCGTGCAGAGTTAAAATATGTTATAAGACAAATCGCCTTGTAGAAAACAAAATGCAAACGAAAACACTCGACTTCTTGGTCGAGTGTTTTTTCGTGTTTTTTTTGGAAATTTTATTAAAGATTACAGGTTGCAACGGCGATGCGTTTTGCCGATTCTACGAGCGAATCGAGATAAGCAAATTCATCGGCGGAATGCGCGAACTCCCCTCTTATCCCCATATTTTCAATACAAGGGATACCTGCGCGAGTGACGTACGCCGCGTCCGATCCACCGTTTCTTTCCTGTTCTTTTACTATCGGCATTCCGTTTTGCGCGTAGATTTCGTTCATCTTTTCAAGTAATTTTACGTTTCTTTCCACGCGTTCCATTGCGGGACGCCAACCTGCGATTTCCACTTCACAGCTACAACCCTTAACGTGGACGGTTTTTGCAAGTTCTTTGACGTAGTTGCATACCCATTCGTATTCCGCCTCCGTTTTATATCGAACGTTTGCGTTAAATACGCATTTCCCGGGAATGGTATTCGGCACAGTACCGCCGTTAATGACGCCACAACTACACGTTAAACCGTTTGCGTCTTTAAGTTTTTCAAGCTCGATGATTTTATGAGCGGCGTCTAAGATAGCGCTTGCCCCCATCGTTGCGCAAAGGGAAGCGTGGGCTTCTTGGCCTGTTATCGTGAAAAGAAAATACAAAATCCCTTTTCTTGCCAAACAAGCGTTGCCGTTATCACAGCTTTCTAGATTAAAGAACGCAATACTCTCCTTGGCTTTGTCACAAATGTAATTTATCGTTGCTTTATTGCTAATTTTACTACCAACTTCTTCGTCCGTTTGCAATAACATTTGAACGGGACGAGCGGTAAAACCGTAATTTTTCAAGGCTTCCATCGCTAAAAAACCTGCGACGATACCGCCTTTACAATCAAATACGCCAGGCCCGTATATCTTTTCTTCGTCCGTTCTAACGGGGGGATAGCCAAACGCGCCGTGGGGGTGTACCGTATCGATATGCCCTGAAAGACTGACAGAAGGCAAGTTTGCGTTGGGGTTCATCGTAACGCATACGACGTTTCCTGCAACGGGTTGTTCAAAGACTTCCACCTCCCAGCCTTGTTCTTTGGCTAAGTTGATAAAGTATTCGCCGACTTTATCCACGCCTGCTTTGTCGCTCGTTGGACTTTCAATATTCCCTACGTCTTCCCAGACTCGAAGGTATTTTTCGCGTAACTTTTCGATTTCATTAAATAAATTTTTAGACATATTCGTAATCATCCAAAACGTTAGTATTTTAAGTTCTTAAAAATTAAACGAGTTTCGACAACACTTCCCCTACTTTTTCCGCCATACGATAGAACCCTAAATCGTTGGGGTGACAGTTATCGACGGTGCAGGAATCCCATTCGTCTTGACCGAGCAACGTTTTTCCGTCGATAAACCAGACGTTTTCGTCGCCGTCCGCTTTCGCTTTCAAATAGTTGTTATAAATTACTTCCCTTCTCGGCTCGCAATTTTTGGGGTCGTAGAAGTAATTAGGGCGTGTCATAAACACGATGGGTACGTTTGGTTGCGCCAAGCGGATTTTTTTATACAAAGGATAATGCGTTTCTTTGAGCCACTCCACGCTAGGCGCGTTGAAATCGTAATCTAAAACCATTACCGACGCTTTTAACGACGCTAAATAATCCGCCATGATCGGCTCGCCTTTCGCGTTGCCAGAAAATCCTAAATTGATAAAATCTAAATTCAACCTACGACAAACGACGGATACGTAGTCGTTCCCCGAACGCGAAGCGCAACCGCCTTGCGTAATTGAAGAACCGTAAAATACTACGGGTAATTTGTTGGGATATTGTTTTGCAGGCAATACGACGCTACCTTCTTTTAAGCCTATGAATACTTCATAAACACGGTTATAAAGCGGAGTATAGACGTCGATATTTCGCATTCCGCCCGTACGCGCGTAACACATCTTCGCGAAGACGTACTTGCCGTCCTGCGCGCTTTTTACGTTTTCTTTTTCGGGGCGTAAATTGCCTTCGAACACACCGTCGGAATACACGCAAAAACCGCTTTGAGCGCCCAAAGAATTGTTGGAACTAAGGGGCATGTCCGCGAGAACCGCCTTTATCGCTACGTAAGGCGAGTTCGTAACAAATCTTATTCTTCCGCCTGTTGAACAGGTCGATAAAACTTTAACCCCTTCGCTTACGTTATCCGCAATTTCTTTCGGCATACGGCGATAATGCTTTTCTGCTTCCGAATAAAAAATCCCGTGAACAGAAAAGTCCAGCTCTTTTATATTTCTCCATACGACGTCCGTTTCCGTAATGGGCGTTGATATTAGGTTTTTATCAACCTCTGTAATGTCCATTTTTATCTCTCTTTTAGAAGTCTTTTATTCCTTAACCACTTGTTCTTTGAAGACTTTAAGCCACTCGTCAGAGATGACTTTACTTGCTATGATATTCGGATGTCCACCGTCGTAGAATGCGTTGTAAAGTCCGTAAATATCAATCAATTTCTCTAATTTTTCTTGCAAAGCTACGAAAGGCAAATTAAATTCTTCTGCAATCTTTCTCGCTTCCTCTGCGTAAGGCTTTAACAAATGTCTTTTCGCTTCAGGCATATAGAAGGGTTCGCAAATAATAATCTTAACGCCCGGCAATCTTTCCAAGGTTTCTTCGATCATCATGCGATATAATCTTCCCCAGCGTTTCAAATCGGTAGGATTACGATTATTATCCTTCACCATATCGTTCGTACCGACCAAAATATTCAATACGTCGGGCTTTTCGTTCCATACGTCAAGCTGAATACGAGCGTAAAGCTGAGGCAATCTATCCCCTCCGATACCACGGTTTAAGATTTGGTAATATTGAGGCTTTTCATAGAAAAGTTGCGCAGCCGTTAAGAATACGTAGCCACTACCGTACGTATTTGGTTCAATGCTGTATTCTTCAGGAATTCTGCCCGATTCCGTAGAAGTACG
>JAZQZK010000172.1:0-4223 GCA_045634025.1 Candidatus Scatosoma sp. | reverse complement strand
CTTTGGACACAGAATTTTCCTCCGATTTTTTATTCCGCCGAGATTGACGCAGCGGCTTATTTTTATTAGAGCGTTAAAATTTCAACGCCATCTTCACGTATAACCAGCGTATTTTCATAATGCGCCGCAGGTTTTCCGTCCACCGTTACCGCGCCCCAACCGTCACCGAGAAGGTCAACGCGCCAGTTGCCCATCGCAATCATCGGCTCAATGCAAAGTACCGTACCTGCTTTCAAACGAACGCCTGTGCCTAATCTTCCGAAATTCGGAACGGACGGGTCTTCGTGCATTTCCTTGCCGATACCGTGTCCTGTGTAGGAACGGATTACTCCGTAGCCAAAGGACTCCGCGTGCTTTTGCACTCTGTAGCCGATATCGAATAAGGGCGTACCTGCCTTTAGGTTTTCGATTGCTTTGAAGAAACATTCTTCGGTTACTTTGACGAGCTGTTTCTTTTCGGGAGAAACCTCTCCAATACAGAAGGTTCGAGCTGCGTCGCCGTGGTAGCCGTTTTTGTAAGCGCATAAATCTACGCTAACGATATCTCCGTCTTTTAAGATTGTTTCTTCATCGGGAATACCGTGAACAACCATTTCATTGACCGATACGCAACAGGAAGCGGGGAAACCGCCGTAACCTAAACAGGAAGGATATGCGCCACAGGAACGGATATATCGTTCCACGAGTTCGTCTATCTCTTTCGTGCTCATACCTGCTTTTATCTTCGAGCCTACGAATGATAACGTGTCTCGAACAACTTTACAGGATTCGCGTATTAAATCAATTTCTTTTTCGCTTTTTACGTGAATCATAGTTTTACTTAACCGCATCAAGGGCTTTCACGATCAAAGAAAATACTTCTTCGGGTGTGCCTTCCCCTGCTACGTTTACAATTACTCCCTTGCGGGTATAATAGTCAATCAAAGGAGCAGTTTGGTTTTCATATACGCTTAATCTGCTTTGCACCGTTTCGGGATTGTCGTCTTTGCGTTGGTAAAGCTCGCCGCCGCATTTAGCGCAATCCGTTTTACCGCCCAGCGTGGATACGTGATAACTTTCACCGCAGTCTTTACAAACGCGACGTCCGCAAAGTCTTTCCATCAGATACGAGAAATCAATATCAATATTGATTACGCAATCGATTTTAGAGAATTTTTCAAGCGCTTCCGCTTGCGCTATCGTTCTAGGGAAACCGTCTAAAAGGAAACCGTTTTCACAGTCCTTTTCGGTTACGCGGTTTTCAACGATTTTGCAAGTGACTTCGTCGGGAACGAGTTGACCTTTGTCTATGTAAGACTTTGCCAACAAGCCGATTTCCGTTTGGTTTTTGATGTTTGCTCTAAAAATATCACCTGTGGAGATATGCGGTAAATTATAACGGGAAGAAATACGAGTTGCCTGCGTGCCTTTTCCTGCGCCCGGAGCGCCAAGTAGAATTACGTTCATGGTTACCTCACAAACTTCGATTAACTTTTATTTGCGTTTCGTATTCGCTAGGAATACGAAACGCTTGTTGTTTTTACTTTAAGAACCCTTTGTAGTTCTTCATCATCATTTGCGCTTGAAGTTGCTTTTCGAATTCCATTGCGCAGGAAACGATAATCAAGATACCCGTCGTAGAGAATACGTTTACGAGATCCATCGAAGCCCATGCGAATGCAACGGAAGGTACGAATGCGACAAGCGAAAGATAGATTGCGCCGAACAACGTGATACGGTTAGAAATCTTCTTCAAGTAGTTTTCAGTCGCCTTACCGGGACGGATACCTTGAATGAAACCACCGTTTTGTTGGATGCTCTTAGAAATATCTTCGGGATTGAATTGCATTTGCGCGTAGAAGAACGAGAATGCAAAAATCAATAAGCACAATACAACGGTGTAAACCACGCTGCCCCAACCGGTTGCGGATGCGGACATCCATTTTGCCCACCAACGAGCAAAACCGTTGTCGCCGCCGTTTACCAAGCTGGCAATCATTTGAGGGAAACTCAAAATAGAGAAGGAGAAGATGAGAGGCATAACGCCACCGCCCGAAATCTTGATAGGAATGTTCGAGGATTGACCACCGTACATCTTTCTGCCTTTGATTTGCTTTGCGTATTGAACGGGAACTTTTCTTTCGGAAAGGTCAACGTACACGATTGCAAAGAAGATAACTACGCTTACCAAAGCAAATGCAACGAGTTCCCAGATTGCGTCGGATGCATTCGAACCACCGAATTCGCTAAACTTAGCGAGAATCATTTGACCAGCGGTTGCGATGATACCTACGAAAATGATCATGGATTGACCGTTACCTACGCCGTAGTCGGTAATTCTTTCACCAATCCACATAACGATAAGCGCGCCTGCCGTATATACTAAGGTCATGAATACGCCAGCTAACCAAGCTTGATCAAAGAACAAAGACTTTTGAATGGAGTTGCTGGAGTTTGCGAAATTGACGATAATACCGACAGATTGAATGACTGCAAGAAGAATGGTTACGTATCTAGTGATTTGAGAAATCTTTTTACGTCCTTCTTCACCTTGCTTGGATAAACGTTCAAGCGCGGGGATACCTACGCTTAAAAGTTGCATGATAATGGATGCGTTGATGTAAGGACCGATACCGAGCGCAAACAGCGTACCTTGGGCAAGCGCGCCACCGGTAATGCTACTCATCAACGTGAGGAAGTCGTTCCCGCTAATTGCGCTGGAAAACTCGCCTCTATCCAGACCCGGAACGGGAATGAAGCAGCCAATTCTGAAAACCAAGAGCAAAAGTAACATCATGTATACTTTCTTTCTGATTTCCTTGACTTTGAAAGCATTAATAATTGTTTGTAACATTTTTTTCTCCGATAATGGTTTTTGTTGGGAAACCCCAACCCTACTGCGTAAACAATACGCAGACGGGGAGAAATAAAACGGGAACTACGGAAAATCACTTATTCAGCAATTTTCCGTGTTACTGTCTTTCTTAAAGGGTCTCCGCCGTTCCCTTTGCTGCTTCGATAGCAGCCTTTGCAGATGCGGAGAACTTAGCTGCTCTTACAGTCAGCGCTACGTTCAACTCGCCGTCGCCAAGTACTTTGAGACCGCAATTGTTTTTTACAGCCTTTGCAAGTCCGTTTTCCATTACGAAACCGTAATCTACTACCGTACCTTCTGCAAGATCTGCAAGATCAGCAAGGTTTACGATAACGTAAACTTTCTTTGCGTTGTGGTTGAAGCCTCTCTTAGGCACACGACGTGCGATAGGCATTTGACCACCTTCAAATCCGGGGCGTACACCACCACCGGAACGAGCCCATTGTCCTTTGTGACCTTTACCGGACGTCTTTCCCAAGCCCGAACCGATACCGCGACCAAGTCTTTTGGATTCTTTTGTTGCTCCCTCTGCGGGAGAAAGAGTATCTATTCTCATAATCAAACTCCTCTTAAACGTTTTCTACTTTGACGAGGTGCTTAACCTTTTTCAACATCCCTTGAATTGCGGGGGTATCGTCAAGTTCTTTGGAAGAACGGATTTTCTTAAGACCGAGCGCTTTAATCGTGCCTTTTACAGACTCAACTTGCCCAATCGTGCTCTTTACGAGCGTTACTTTAATTTTTGCCATTGTCTTGTTCCTCCGACCTTTAGTTCATAATTTCTTCTACCGTCTTTCCGCGAAGAGCTGCTACTTGTTCAGCCGTCTTAAGATCAACGAGGCCTGCAATTGCTGCTTTTACGCAGTTGCTGGGGTTTTGAGAACCGTGAGACTTCGTTCTAATGTTCTTAATACCAACTGCTTCCATAACCGCACGAACAGGACCACCAGCGATAACACCGGTACCTTCTGCTGCGGGCATCATAAGGACGGAACCACGACCAAACTTACCAATTACTTGGTGAGGAATCGTGTTGTCAACGATGGAAACGGATACCATATTTTTCTTTGCTCTCAAAGTAGCTTTTTCGATTGCTTCGGGAACTTCTTTTGCTTTACCCGTTGCTACACCGATCTTACCTTTACCGTCGCCTACGATAACAAGAGCTGCAAAACGCATGTTCTTACCACCTTTAACAACCTTGGTAACACGGTTTACTTCGATCAATTTCTTGATCAAACCATCGTCTTCAACTTGCTTTCTTTGAGGTCTTCTTTCTCTTTTTTCGTCTGCCATTGTTCCCTCTCCTTAGAATTTAAGTCCGGCTTCTCTTGCGCCGTCTGCGACTGCCTTTACACGTCCGGTGTAA
>JAZQZK010000171.1:0-4847 GCA_045634025.1 Candidatus Scatosoma sp. | reverse complement strand
CGTAAACAGACCTTGCCTATCGAAAGGAACTCAAGCTCCCGATTTTATAACGTGGATTGCGTTTAAGCCGAACTCCGTACACCGCAGCTTTGAGTATATTATACTTGATTTTTCTTGCTTTGTCAAGGACAGAAAGGGTATGCAGGGATAAAAAAGCGGAAAAACTCTTAAAATGGCAGGGAAAAGTTTGGAAAATGGTCGTAAAATTCTTGCTTTTTTTTAAGAAAATTATTACAATAATATAGTAAACAAAAAATCACGAAAAAGAGGTTGATTTATGGTCATCACAGGTGAAATTGAGAAAAAAACGGTAGACTTCGCGGACTTTGAAAAATACGAAAACGAAGTCGTTACTATCAAAGGTACTATTCATAATATCCGTATGATGTCGGATTTCGCGTTCGTTATTTTGCGTACCGCGCGTGAAACGGTACAATGCGTATATGCGGAAAGCTTTTCCGATTATCGTATGAGCGACGACGTCAAGGAAGAATGCGCTGCAAAAATTACGGGTAAGGTCGTTGCAGGCGAAACGCGTGACGGCAGTAAGCGTTATGAGCTTCAAATCCATAACATTGAACTACTTTCTCATCCCGCGGAAATCCCGCCCGTCGTTATCACGAAAAAACAAGTCAACTGCGACCTTTCGACGAAACTCGACTATCGTCCCGTTACCTTGCGTAACCCGAAAGAACGCGCTATCTTCAAGCTTCAAGAAGGTATTCAACGCGGTTTTAGAGAATTTTTGACGAAGGAAGGCTTTACCGAAATCCATTCCCCGAAGATTAACTTTGCGGGCGCGGAAGGCGGTACGAACGTCTTTAAGCTTGACTATTTTGGCAAGCAAGTCTATCTTGCGCAATCTCCTCAGCTTTATAAGCAAGCGATGGTTGCCGTTTACGAACGCGTGTTCGAAGTTGCGCCCGTATTCCGCGCGGAACACCACGATACCAGTCGTCACTTAAACGAATATATCTCCATGGACTTCGAAATGGGCTTTATCGACTCGTTTGAAGATATTATGAACATGGAAACGGGCGTTTTGAAATATATTATGAACCTTTTGAAGACGGAATACCAAAACGAAGTGGAACTTCTCCATATCGAAATTCCCGAAATCAAGGAAATTCCCGTTATCAAATTCATGGACGCGAAAGAGCTTTTGATGAAGAAGTTCAAGTACAAGCCTACGGACATGAAGGACTTCGATCCCGAAGAAGAACAACTCCTTGGCAAGTATGCGAAGAAAGAACTTGGTTCGGATTTCTTGTTCGTTACTCATTACCCGTCCAAGAAACGTCCTTTCTACACGATGGACGATCCTACCGATCCCGAATCGACCTTGTCCTTCGACCTTTTGTTTAGAGGACTTGAAATCACGTCTGGCGGACAACGTGTTCACGACTATAACGAACAAGTTGCAAAGATGGAAAAACTCGGCATGAACCCCGAAGAATTTGCAACCTATCTCATGCTCCACAAATACGGCGCGCCTCCCCACGGCGGACTTGGCATCGGTTTAGAGCGTTTAACCATGCACCTTCTCGGCGCGAAGAACGTTCGTGAAGCGACGATGTTCCCTCGTGACATTAACCGCGTTTCCCCGTAAGTAAAAATAAAGAATCTACTTCGCAATATAGCGTTGTCGCCTTGTCTTTCTTGGTTCTAAATCGAGCTTACGGCGTGGTTACACTTTGCGGAGTAGAAAGATAGAAAATCTGAGATCAAACGGTCGCCGTTTGCGCTTGCATCTTGCTTTGTTTTTATCGCCTTGAACGGCATACAGAGATAGTATGAAAAAAGTTATTACAGTCACCGATCTTTGCTGTGAGCGTTGCGCTCGGCACGTTGCGGAAAAATTGCTATTTTGCGACGGCGTGTTAAAGGCAAAGCCGAATTATAAGAAAAATCAAATTCTCGTCGAAGTGTTGTCTGATTGCGAAGACGAAACGCTCGAAGAGTATTTGAAAAAGGAAGGCTACGAAGTCGTAGCCATCGAAAAGCGAAAAGGGATTTTTTCGTAAAATCACGTTATTTCACTTTACAAATCTATTCAAAAGTGTTATAATGCTAATAACTTAATAAGATAAAGCGTTTTGAAAAAGGACACGTTTTTTATTTCTAGCGTCGCGCAGAGAACTCCCGTTTTGGTGCGAGGGAGAGGACGAGAATAAAAAATATCACCTTAAAAGCTGATTCGACCAACCCATGTACGCGTTGAACGCGTTTTGCTAGTAATCGAATACGGTCTCGCCAACCGTTACCTTGCGCGACAAATGATGGTTTGTTTTGGTGGTTTATAACCCGGCTTTTATAGTCGTCGTGTTTCCAAAGCGCGACGACTTTATTTTTTATTTTGTAAAAACACTCCAAAGGAGAAATAAATATGTCTATGTATAAGAAAGTGGACACTTCTCTCAATTTCGTAGAGAGAGAAAAACAAATCGTAGAATACTGGAATGAAAACAACGTTTTCGCGGACAGCGTTTCTATGAACGAAGGCAAAGAAGAATTTTCCTTCTACGACGGTCCTCCCACGGCAAACGGTAAACCGCATATCGGTCACATTTTGACTCGTGTTATGAAGGATATCGTGCCCCGTTACCAGACGATGAAAGGCAAGCACGTTTTGAGAAAAGCGGGTTGGGACACGCACGGTCTTCCCGTTGAGCTTGAAGTTGAAAAGAAACTCGGCTTTGAACACAAAACGGAAATCGAAGGCTACGGTATCGAACCGTTTATTCAAAAATGTAAGGAATCCGTTTGGCAATACTCCAACGAATGGAAAAAGATGTCCGACCGCGTAGGTTACTGGTGCGATATGGACAATCCTTACGTTACCTATCACGATAACTATATCGAGTCCGAATGGTGGGCAATCAAGAAAATCCACGAAAAAGGCTTGCTTTACAAAGGCCATAAAATCGTGCCTTACTGTCCCCGTTGCGGAACGGCGCTCTCTTCGCACGAAGTTGCGCAAGGCTACAAGGACGTAAAACAATTAACCGCGTTCGTGAAATTCAAAGTCGTTGGTAAGGACAACACCTATATCCTTGCTTGGACGACGACGCCTTGGACGTTGCCTTCCAACGTCGCGCTCTGTATGCATCCCGACTACGAATACGCGGAAGTGCAAATGACCGAGACGGGCGAAAAATATATCCTTGCCAAAGAATTGATGGTCTCCGCGCTCGGCGAAGACGGCTACGAAGTTCTTTCCGTTAAGACGGGTAAGGAATACGAGTACGTGGAATACGAGCCGTTGTTCCCGTTCGCAAAGGACAAGTTCAATTTCAAAGAAAAGGCTTACTTCGTCACCAACGATACTTACGTAACCCTTTCCGACGGTACGGGCGTCGTTCATATCGCGCCTGCGTTCGGTGAAGACGACTATAAGGTCGGTAAGAACTACGGTCTTCCCGTCGTTCAACTCATCAACGAAGAAGGTAAATTCCCTTCTGGTTGTGGCGAATACACGGGCGTTCACGCGCAAACGGCAGACCCTGCTATCGTGAAAGACCTTAAAGCGCGCGGGTTGCTCTTAAAAACGCTCGACGTTATGCACAACTATCCGTTCTGCTGGCGTTGTGACACTCCGCTTATCTATTACGCTCGTTCGAGCTGGTTCATCAAGGTTACGGCAATCAAGGACCGCTTGATTGAAGCGAACCGTTCGGTGAACTGGATGCCCGACACTATCAAGGAAGGTAGAATGGGTAACTTCCTTGAAAACGTAATCGACTGGGGTTTGTCAAGAGACAGATACTGGGGTACGCCCCTTCCCGTATGGGTATGTCCCGATTGCGGAGAAATCGAAGTAATCGGTTCTCGCGCCGAACTCGTTGAAAAATGTGGCGCGCCCAAGGATATCGAACTCCATAGACCTTACCTTGACAACTTGACCTGTAAATGCGGAAAGTGCGGTGGTAGCATGAGCCGCGCTCCCGAAGTTATCGACTGCTGGTTCGACTCGGGTTCTATGCCTTTCGCGCAATACCATTACCCGTTTGAAAACAAGGAAGTATTCGAACAAACCTTCCCTGCAGACTTCATTTCTGAAGCAGTTGACCAAACTCGCGGTTGGTTCTACACCTTGCTCGTAATTTCGACCTTGCTCTTTGACAAAGCGCCGTTTAGAAACTGTATCGTACTCGGTCACGTCAACGACAAGAACGGTGTGAAGATGAGTAAGCATAAGGGCAACGTCGTTGATCCTTGGACGGTACTCGATAAACAAGGCGCAGACGCGGTACGTTGGTATTTCTACACGTCGTCCGCTCCTTGGTTACCTTCGAGATTCTATCCCGAAGCAGTCAGCGAAGCGCAAAGAAAGTACATGGGTACGCTCTGGAATACTTACGCGTTCTTCTGCTTGTACGCAGACGTGGACGGTTACGATCCTTCCAAGTACGACATCAAAGCCTGCAAACTTTCGCTTATGGATAAATGGATTTTGTCCAAGCTCAACACCCTTATCAAGACGGTGGACGAAAATCTTGCGGTATATAACATTACGGACAGCGCGCGCGCGTTACAGGATTTCATTGATATCCTTTCCAACTGGTACGTTCGCCGTGGCCGTGACAGATATTGGGGCAGTGAAATGACGGACGATAAGGCGGCAGCGTACACCACGCTTTGGTACGTACTCGTTACCTTCGCAAAACTCACCGCGCCTTACACGCCGTTCGTTGCGGAAGAGATGTATCTCAATCTCGTACCCAACTTCTTCAAAGACGCGCCCAAGTCTGTGCATTTATGCGAATTCCCCGTTTGGGAAGAAAGTATGGTTGATCCCACGCTTGAAAAGGGTATGGACACCGTGCTCGATATCGTTAATCTTGGCC
>JAZQZK010000170.1:0-3484 GCA_045634025.1 Candidatus Scatosoma sp. | reverse complement strand
TTGATATAACCAACCGCTTCACTCGTACCCATTGCAATACCCAAAATCTCGTTATCGTTAAGGTCGATTGCGCCTGCAAGAGCCGTAACGTCGCCGTCGTTTGCAACTTCCAAAGGCACGTTGCCCATTTCTTTTGCAACGTTGATATACATATTCTTAACGAAATCGCCGTACTTTTGCTTGTCTACTTTAATAAACAAGGAAGCGACCATAATCTTATTATCCACGTAAACGCCTGCGGAAGATACGCCGATACAATCCACTCTCGGCATTTTCGAAGCCGCCGTTTTCATAGCCGTTAAAATTTCGTTGTAGTGATAGTTCGGGTCTTCCGTCGTCTTGGGATTCCAAACGACTTCTTCGCTATACACGACTTCGCCGTCAATCACCGCGCTAACCTTTCTATCGCTACCGCCTGCATCGAAACCGATACGGCAACCTTTTAAGAACCCACCTACCTTCATAGAACAGTTCTTTTGTTCGGGGATTTGGTCGTCTTCAAGCCATTCCACTTCAAAAGGCTTTTCGTAAACCCCGCTCATGAACTCAACGTCGAACGCTCTCAAACCATCAAGGGTATAAGCGTTTTTCAAATATTCATAAACGGACTTGCTTCCTGCAACGGAAATCTTGAACCCACCGACTACCCAAAGAATAGTCTTTGCAAGACGTTCCGCCATACGGAAATTAAAAGCGTCGTTTACGCCGTCCGCAAACGCGTCGTAGGAATATACGTAGTTGTAACCACCGCTACGCTCAACGACAAGCGTTACTTTCACGGGATTACCACTCTTTTTAACTTCTGCGTCAAAGTCTTTCATCGCTTTGATCATAGGATAGAAGTTCTTATCTAATACAGGCATTTTCATAATCAATATCTCCTTATGTGTGATTATTCTGTTTCTATTTACATTATACTACTTTTTTAACAATTTTTCAACTGAAATTATTTCAAATTTTTTATAAAAAATTTCTCATTTTTCTTGCGTGAAATATTTTACAAACGCGAACGAATGTGTTATAATATACCCATGAAAAAAACAACGCTCAAAAAACAATTTTATATGCACAAAATCGCCAACTTCGTGAACCTGCAAAAAATCGTTACGATACACTACCAAAAACCCGACAAAAACTACGTCTCAACGGAAGAAGCGCATAATTTTTGGGAACTTATCTACGCGGACAAGGAAGAGTTCGTCGTACACCACGGCGAGTTTGTAACCAACTTAAAACAAGGCGAAATCCTATTCATTAAGCCCAACCAACCGCACTACGTCGCCTGCAAGGGCAAGGAATCGAATATATTTATCGTTTCCTTTGAATGTCGTTCGGAAAGCGTGGAGTTCTTCGCGGATAAAAAATTCAGCGTACCGCAAGAAATGAAATATCTCTTGCAAAACATTATGTCGGAAGCGCTTGATACCTTCCAAATCCCTGAATTCGACCCCGACCTTAATAAGTTAGAGCTTAAAGACTCCCCCAATCTTGGCGGAGAACAGGTCATCAAAAATTCGCTGGAAATTCTACTTATTTACCTCTTAAGAAAAGCAAATAAGCACGATTCTCAAACGGAATTTTTTATCTCCAAAATCACGTCTTCGTCCGATTTACAAGACGAAATCGTTTGCATTTTGAACGAAAATATTTACGGCACAATTAGCTTGGAAGACTTATGCGAACGCTTGCACTACGGCAAGACCTATCTTTGCACCTTTTTCAAGAAAAAGACGGGTATGAGTATCCACCAAACCTATCTAAAACTCAAGATAGACGAAGCGAAAAAACTCATTAGAAATAACGTCCCTTTCGCAACTATCACCAACAAACTTTGCTTTGACTCGGTGTCGCATTTCAATTTAATTTTCAAAAAATATACGGGCATGACCCCGGGCGAATACAAAAACAGTATTATATAAGCCCAAGCCCAAAACAAGAATTCAATCATCAAAAGAAACTCCGCTATAAGAACTGACGGAGTTTCTTTTATTTTTTGTTAATTTTTCGCTTTTTCAAGCACTTCGGCAACAGAAACCTTAAGTTCTTCCATTTTCGCCGTTGCAAGAGACTCGTTCTTCGCTCTCAAGGAATAGTAAACTTTCAACTTCGGCTCTGTACCAGAAGGACGAACGCAAACGAACGAACCACCTTCAAGCTCGTAGTATACGCAGTTAGAAGTAGGAATGTCCATTGATTCGATTTCACCATTCGCTAAAACGCGTTTTGCCGAGCTATAATCACGAACGGCATCCACCTTCAAGCCTGCAAGCGATTCCACTTTCAAACTCTTCAAGCCGTCCACTACGCCGTTCATTTCCTTCATCGCGTTAAGACCAGAGTATTGAATAGACTCCGTCTTATCGAGCACGAAACCGTACTTCGCGTAGATTTCCTGTAATCTTTGGTAAACGGTTTTGCCTATGTAGGTATAGTAGCATACCATTTCCGCGCAAAGCATAGACGCAACGACGGCGTCCTTATCACGAGCGTGCGTACCGCGAAGGTATCCGCAGGATTCTTCAAAACCGAAAATATAGGTATAAGCGTCGTCCTTTTCCCATTGTTTGATTTTTTCACCGATAAACTTAAATCCAACGGGCGTTTCAAACAAAGCCACGCCGTAATCGTCCGCAAGCGCCTTCGCCATACCCGTCGTAACGAAAGATTTTACAACGGCAGCGTTTTTAGGCATAGCCTTGTCTTCGCTCAATCTCGTCAAGATATAGTCAAGCAACAAAATACCCACTTGGTTTCCCGAAAGCGCGATAAATTCCCCTGCTTCGTTCTTGATCGCAACGCCCAAACGGTCCGCGTCAGGGTCAGTCCCGAACACGACGTCGGCGTTGATTTCATTTGCAAGCGCAATACCCATGGAAAGCGTTTCTTTGAACTCGGGGTTAGGTACTTTTACAGTCGAAAATTCGGTGTCTTTGGTCGTTTGTTTTTCAACCACCGTCACGTTAATACCTATCCTCTTCAAAACGGACGTTACAGGCACGTAACCGCTACCATGTACGGGAGTATAGACGAGTTTAAGATCTTTTCCGCAAGCTTCAACCGCGTTTTTGGAAAGGCAAAGCGCCGTCAATTCGTTTAAGTAATCGTTGTCCAAGCTTTCGGGTACCGGCGTAATAAGCGGACTGTTCGGCTCGCCACAAACGGATAAGTAATCGGTGATAGCGTTGATGCGTTCAACTACCTTTTCGGTGTCTTCAGGCGACATTTGCGCGCCGTCTTCCCCATATACCTTATAACCGTTATATTGTTTGGGATTATGGCTTGCCGTAATCATAATACCTGCAATCGTTTTTAAGTAACGCACTGCATACGAAAGCATAGGTACGGGATGCACGTCGTCGAAAAGGTATGCCTTAACGCCGTTTTTAGCAAGCACCCCTGCCGCTGCCTTTGCAAACTCGTCCGATTTCCGACGGGTGTCATAGGAAATGACAACGCCTCTTTCCATTGCCTCTTTAAGTCGGAG
>JAZQZK010000169.1:0-2722 GCA_045634025.1 Candidatus Scatosoma sp. | reverse complement strand
AGGTGTGTGTCAAGAGATTTTGTGAAAAATAAAAAAAGAGGTCTACAACACCTCTGCCTGCGGGTCGGAACAAAGCCGACAATAAACAATCGATAATCGATTGAGTTCGCTACCTTATATTTAGTATATGCTATTTTAGTTAGTTTGTCAAGTGTTTTTAGAAAAAATCTTATTTTTCGGTAGTAATTTCATAAGTACCGTCTGAAGAAATCGTAGCAACCACCGTGCCTTGCAGGTCCGTTCTATAAATTTTACAGTTTGATTTTGAGAGTTCGCCAAGTAGTTCTTCGTGCGGGTGGCCGTAGATATTGCCTACGCCACAAGAGATTATGGCGGATCTAAAACCGAAATAGTTAATAAGCTCGCTCGTTAAACCGTCTTTTGCGCCGTGGTGGGGTACTTTCATAATATCAATCGCGTTGAGCTTAATATTCCTAGGCTCAAATGCGCCTAATCTATCTTCCCTGACCAAGTATTCGAGCATACCTGCCGTCGTATCCCCAGAAAACAACGCGTCTATTTCGCCGTATTTGAGATAACTTATCGTGGAAAGTTCGTTACTTGAGTATTTTTCGTCTTCGTAGTCCATATCGTTCGGGAAGAGTACGGTAAACTCATAAGGGTACTTTTCGGAAGAAGACGTGATTTTATCAAAGCGTTGTACCGTTTTGACTTCGACGTCTTTGCTTTCTAACAGCGCTAAAAATTCCTTGTACGCGGTTTTATAGCTAGTATTGTCGTTTGCGTAAGGCAACAAAACGGTGTTTGCGCCTTTATATTTTATTACTTCGTCAAGGTTTCCCACGTGGTCGGAGTCAGTATGCGTGAGAAGGATATAGTCGAGCTTTTTAATTTTCAAAGCGTTCAAGTACCGTATGATTTTCGCGTCCGAGTACCCGTCTCCACCGTCCATGAGTAACGTTTTGCCGTCAGGGAACTCGATTAGCGCGCTATCCGATTGACCTACGTAAAGGTAATGGATACGGAGTTCGCCGTCCTTTCTTTGCTCGACTTTGGGCAGGGAAAAGGCGTACTGCCACGCGCTTGTTGGAACGAAGAAGGAAAGTACGCTAAGGGCAAGGAAGAAAACTGCAAAACAAATCAAAAGGATAAATTTTATCCGTTTGAATTTTCTTTGTTCTTCTGCTTTCTTATCACGGTAGTTCATTTTTTTCCTGTTTTTCCCTTGCATTTTCGTTTTTGGTAATTTTATAGGCGCTTATCACAGCGCCTTTTTTAACTTAGATCATTTTAATAAGCTCGGGCAAAGCTACTTCAAACCTTGCGCCGTACCAGTGTTCAGGGTCGTTTTGCGTTGCCTTGATACAAAGCACGGTGTAGTCCGCAGCTATCTTTGCCGATTCGTAAGCAGACTTGCCCCTTGCGAGCGCGCCCACGAACGCCGATGCGTAAATGTCGCCCGTACCGTGACAACCCTTTGAAATTTTTTCGTGTTCGTAGTATTGCTTTTCGCCCTTTTCAAAGACGAGTACGCCCGTCTTATTTTGCGTAAAGCTTACGCCTGTCAATACGATCGTACCACTTGTGAGCGTGGAGAGTTTACAAAGTACGGAATCAATATACTCTTCGTCGTAGTTTTCTTTGTACTCTTCGCCGATCAATAAACACGCTTCCGTTAAGTTAGGCAAAAGGTAGTCGCTTTGCTTGCAAAGCTCACGCATTTCACCTACGAAAGCCATATCAAACCCAACGTAGAGTTTGCCGTTGTCCGCCATGGCAGGGTCAACGATTAACAGCGCGTTCTCGCTTTTGCAGGAATTAAAAATGCTTTTCACGTAATCAATTTGCTTCGCGCTACCAAGGTAGCCCGTGTAAACGGCGTCAAACTTGACGTTTTCCTTTTTCCAGTGCGATTCGATTAAGGGCATGTCTTCGGTCAGGTCACGGAAAGTAAATCCGCTAAACCCGCCCGTATGCGTAGAAAGCACCGCCGACGGCAAAATGCAGGTTTCAATACCGCACGCGGAAATGATAGGCAATGCCACGGTAAGCGAGCATTGTCCGAAACATGAAACGTCTTGTATCGTTAAAATTCTTTTCACGATTTTTTTCCTCTTAAATTTTTCGAGTTTAGTCTTCTTTTTCAAGCAAGATGGTAACGGGTCCGTCGTTGAATTGAGAAATTTTCATATCCGCGCCAAACACCCCTTTTTTAACGACTACGCCCTGTTCACGCAAAGCGTTTACTGCGTATTCGTAAAGTGGTTCTGCCCTTTCGGGGCGCTCCGCGAGCGTATAAGAAGGTCTGTTACCCTTGGTCGCATCGCCGTAAAGGGTGAATTGCGAAACGAGCAAAACTTCGCCCCCAACGTCCTTAACGGACAAGTTCATCTTTCCGTTCTCGTCCTCAAAAACTCTGAGCGCGGAAATCTTTTTCATCAAAAAATCCGCTTGCTTTTCGGTATCGCCCGTTTTTACGCCAAGAAAAACAGTCAACCCAAAGGGAATCTCGGAAATCAATTCCCCGTCAACTTCAAGCTTTGTGTATTTTACTCTTTGCACGACTGCGCGCATACTATTTCTCCTTATAAAAGCCGTTCATAGCCGACTATTGACTAACGTCAAAACGCGGAGTGTCCGTTACCGAACACCGACAACCTTCAAACGCGGAGATACGAGCAAGACAAGGCGGAGCAAGGGAGCGTACAAGAAGTACGTGACCGAGCGACAACGCCGTATTGCGAAGTATATACTCGTTTAG
>JAZQZK010000168.1:0-7923 GCA_045634025.1 Candidatus Scatosoma sp. | reverse complement strand
AGATACACTTTCTTCGTTTCTTCTTCTATAAACTGCGAAATGGCAGGATAGAATACCTTATCGTACATTCTTTTTTTCGCTAAATTCTTTTGAAATAAGTGTGGCTTTTGATAAACCAATCTCAAAACACGCTTATGTTTTTTACAAAATTCCAAGTAAGGAACTAGCTGATTTTCCGTTACTAAAAACGCGTCGTTTTTCGAGTTTATCTCTACGGGCGTTTTTATATCAAAAGAGCTGATAAACTCCTTCGTCAACCGCGCAATCGCTTCTTCCAAAAGCTCATACACGTTATCGTAATGCAAGTAAAAAGTCGAACGGTTTACCCCCGCCTTTTTCGCGATTTCGGTTACGGTGATGAACTCGATATCCTTTTTCTCAAGCAATTCCAAAAGCGCTTGGTTCATCAATTCCGCGCTATAAAAATATTTACTCTCGTTCTTCTTCATTTCCTAATATCCTTAACTCTAAATTCGCTTTCCGTACCATAAGTATCGCGCAAACGATAATAAAACTACACACCACCGCGCTCAAACTCGGCAGGATAATACTCCGTAATAAAACGTTCTCTTCCCCAAAGGTAATGAGCATAATATTCGTAAGCGTCACGATAGACACACTCGCAGAAACTAGGCTAATCACCTTCACGCAGGAATACACGTAGTCCTGTTTCTTTATATACTTTATACTGCTAACGATAGCGATGGTCAGCGCTCCAAACGTGTAGGTCGCAAGCGCGATAACGATGATTTCGTGGTACTTAACCGTTTGGTTTTTATAAATTAATATAAATATAAGCGCCGAAACGACAACGTTTAATAAAAACAAGAAATACCCGCACCAACGCATGGTTTTGAGTTTCGTCCGCAACCGCTTTTCAGGCTCGATTTGTAAGAACATGAAAATTCTCACGACTGAAAGCAGTCCGTAATACACCGACATAATAAAAAACCATTCCGAGCCGTTTATCCTATTTACGATAAACAAGAACGCGGAATACAAAAGGTTGAACAGTACCGAACACCGCAAGAATAGTTTTATTCTATAATGCGGGTCCGTCCGTAGCCTTTTCAGTAGTTCTAAAAGCATTCCTTATTCTTCGCTTGCGATTTCATTTGCAAGCTTAATGATATCCGATGCGTACTTGTTCTTGGATTTGGTAAGAATCTTTTTATACAAGCTATAATTCACGCTCATACCAGCTATCCCAAGGCAACCAACGGCAATACCAACCCCGATTGCAAGTGGCGAACCACCACCGATTACCCCCATCGCAAAAGACATTCCCGTTCCTAAAACAAGGCTGGATACGCTACCAAACGTATATGCGAAAATATTCGCAGGGCTTTTTGCCTTCGCGTCTAATTTTTTTAACGCCTTCACCTTCGACGTTTGCTTAGGCGCGTACTCGTTCGCGATTTGTTCTGCATAAATTTTATCTGTGTTCATTTTTTCCATTTTAATTCTCCTTAAAATTTGTTCAGTTTTATTTTCGAGCATAATTATTATACTACGCCCGCCTATAAAAACACAACAACAAACTTCGCTTTAACTGTCTATTTGAAAAAAACAAACCTAAAAAAGATAAAACCAACGGGGCAGGTACGCGATTTTGCATACCTGCCCCAACAAAAATACTCTTTAATAAACTGCCCTTTCTTGCATTATTACCACTTGGTAACCTTCATCGATTTAATGGTGATAGGCTTAACGGGCGTATCGAAGAACACTTCGCTCACGTTCGCGTAAGCGTCCTCTGTGTTAATAAGCGCTTCCGTTTCAACGGTGAAATCGTCAGACTCTTCTTCACCAACGTAGCTTACAATCGCCGCTTTCAAGCTTTCCAAAACCTTCACGCTATCTTCGTCAAGCTCTGCAAACGTACAGTATTCGGTAAGCGAAGTCTTAACGGTAGAAACGTTGATAGAGAACATAGACGTTGCGCTGTTATAGCCGTAATCTTTCCAGTTCTCGCCATCGCCGTCCGCGCGCGCGCATCTTACAGGCGTGTCATTAGCGTCGCCCTTGTCCGTATAACGCATGGTAAGCGCGCCGAAACCGTTGGTAACCGAACCGTTTTCTACCTTGAAGTTATTCGCCTTGAACTCACCGTACAACGTATAGGTAGGCGTAGTCTTTTCTACGTCGCCCCAAACAGTAGGCGTGAACGAACCTTTCGCTTCGATTGCCTTCACGGCGTCTAAGTACGATCTATAAACGAGCGAACTATTGTCCGCCTTATACTCGTAAACACCCGTATACCAAGACGTTTGTTGATAATCGTGAACGCAAAGCCCGTCGTAGAACTTCGCATCAACGAGTTCAAGGAAATGCTTTGCCGTTGCAGGCGTTAATTTTCTATTGAGATTGTATTCAAGGGTATAGGTTTCGTTGTTGAACTCCAAAACCATTTCTACCTTTGGATGAGAAGTTTCGCACGCGGTCATGGTTGCGAGCGAAACGCACGCGCTTGATACCGCAAGAGCCAAACAAAGTGTCTTTTTCATGATATTTTTCGCCATATTTTTATCTCGAATGCGAATTATTACCTTTCTATTTTACCTTATTCCCCGCCTTTCCGTCAAGTACTTTTAAGCGGTTTTTGTGTATTTTTGATAATCCAGCGCGGATTTCTCAAGGATTTTTACAGCACCACGAAGTATTTCATATCGTTAAACTCGAAAACGAGCTCGACTTCAACTCCGCCACGCTCAACGACAACCTTCACGGTATCGCCCAAACGGATATTCAAAACGTACTCGGAAACGGTATAAAGACGGTCAATTACAACCTTCTCACCCGTCCCGATTTGAATGGTCTTCAAAATATCCCCTTCTTGGAACTTTCCGTGCGAGATATACCCGTTACTTACCCAGAACCCTTGCGCGTTTTGTTCGCCAACCTTGTAAACGGAAATCTCTTCCTTAACGTACAATTTTCCGTTACTATCTATTCCCGACTCAGATTTCGTTACCGTCGTCGTAACCCCAAATCTCGCCTTTACAACTCTACCCTTGTTCGTAGAAGTAGCGCTTTCGAAATTCGCAAGAATATTATCCATTACGTATTTCACCTGCGTAATCGGTAACGCGTAACCCATACCGCTTTTTTCATCGATATAGGGATTCCCGTTTTCATCATACTTGATATTCGTAACGGACTTTGCATTGACAAGCCCGATAAGCTTCCCGTCCGAGCCAAAAAGTCCGCCGCCGGAATTACCGCCGTTGATTGCAGCGTCCGTTCTCATAACACGGTAAGAATAGGTTTTCGTCGTTGCCGCGTTCGCGAAGTTTTCCGAAGGCACTTCCATTCCAACGTCAACGTACTCAGAATAGACCGATAAAACGCCTTCCGTAACGGCAATACCCAAGCCCTTAGGATTACCGATAGCGAACACTTTTTCGCCAACCGTTCTCTCTTTCGAGACACCCATGTCCGCCGCCACGACGTTACTCGTCTTTAACTTTTCGCTATCTTCCACTCTCAAAACCGCAACGTCGTACTCCAACGCGCCGCCAACGTACTCACAGGCAATCCCGTCGCCGTAGCTTGTGAGTTTATAACTTCCGTCGCTTTGCGTCTCCATCGTATAAGACATCGCGCCGTAAGGGTACACGTAGATATTTTCTCTCCACTTCGATTCCGTCGGGTTATAAACCACGTGATAGTTAGTTAAAATCAAGGCGTCTCCATTCTCTTTATCAAGCTCAACGATAACCCCGCTACCCGAATATCCTGCAGTAAACGCCTGTACCGAAACGACGGACATTACGTTCTTTGCAATCTGCTCGGTATCGTTATCTTCAGTAACGTCAAGAGAGGTATCGCCAAGGTATTCCTTTAAGAATTCAAGGAAAGTACCTTCGTAGCCTTCCTTACAAGCCTCGTCGTAAATCTCACGGATATCCAGTCCCGAGCCGTCTTTACCGGGCGCGCCCTGTAAATATTCCAGCCAAGCCTGTTCACTGCCTTGGAACCCGTTCTCCACCGCGATCTCGTACGCGCTTTTCGCGTAACAACCCGCAAACGAAAAACTCGCAATCACCGCAAGGCAACCCGCTAACATTCTTTTAATCGTTTTTCTCATACCTACCACCTTCAATAATATAATTTTACGTGCTCGTGTATAGTATATTTGCATATAGTATATGCCATTTTTTGGTTAAATACTTAATCGTTTCTTGAAAATTAGGTGAAAGCGTACTACACCAAAGTACCGCTAACGACTATCCTTCAAGTTCGTCCAAAGTCAACGCAAAGGACCCGATAAAATTATCGAAGAAATACTGAACTTCGGGCATATTACGGGACAAAAGATCGTTTTCTATCGACTTTTTCGCTCCCAAAAACTCACCGTTTCCAGACCGCAATTCTTCCAAGCATTTGATATACGCCGAAAGTCTATCCGCCGCCTTGACGATTTTATATTCTTCGCTCTCTTCGTCCGCTAACACGTACGGCGCAATCTCTTCACGCATCTCTTCGGGGAGCTTATCCACCATCTTCTCGCACGCGCTACGCTCAAGTTCCTTGTACGCGCCGTGGATACTCTTATTATAGTACTTAATCGGCGTGGGAAGATCGCCCGTAAACACTTCGCTCGTTTCATGGTAAACGGCGTAAAGCACGGCTTTGGAAACGTCCACGTTCCCGTTAAAGTATTTGTTTCGAATGGTCGCCAACGCGTGCGCAAGCAACGTAACGCTTTGGGAATGCTCCATTATATTCTCTTCGCGTTCGCTACGCATAAGTTGCCAACGCTTGATATATTTCATTCTGTCCATATACGCGTAAAAATCGTAACGCATTTTTCCCTCCAAACCGTTGACAAACGGTTATTTTTATTGTATAATGTCCTTATCAATTTAATTCCGTCGTGGGTGCTTGAAATTTTTCAGGCTGAGATTATACCATTTGAATCGGCAAGGTAATCCTTGAGCGAGAGTGACGAACGAAAGGCTTTTTTCGCCCACGGTTTTTTACGCATTTTTTGTTTTTTTCACGCGTAAAATATTCGTAGGCGTGTTTTATTGTCTAAAAAACAGGGCTATAAAAAGCTAAAACTAAACGGCGGAAAGGAGGTTTTATTTTATGTTTCCCTATTTCCTAATGGCGTCTGCCATTCATTCCGTCGAACCCTTTCTTAAATGGCTAACCGTCTTGATTTTAGCAGGCGTTTTTGCTTTCGGCTCGTACCTGTCTATGACCAAACGCAAAATTTTGCCTAAATTTTTGAAATATTCGGCAATCGGTTTAACCCTTTATTTCCTTGTTCTCGCCGTGATTTTTTTCAGTTTGGATCTTGCTTATCACTACAGCGACGACTACGCGAAAGAGAACTGGCTTGATAAGGACAGCCTTATCTCCCACATTCTTCTCCCTTTGTGCGCTCTTATCGTCAGTATCCTTCTTGCGTATGTTATACGCGGGTACGCCAAGCGTAAAAATTATAAAAAACTCAAACAACTCTCGATCACGCTTTTCATCGGCGTTCTCGCCGTGTTTACGCTCACGCTTTTTTCTATCGGCGCGTACTATGCGAAAAAGATTGACGGCGACGGGTATTACAATTCCGACACCGCGTCAGTTAAAGAGTTCGCCCTTTACGCGTTCGCAATTTTGTTGACCGTTATATTATTGACGATTGCTAAATCGGATAAACAGCCCCTTTCTTTCCATTCAAAATCACTCGCGTACGCAGGGGTGTGCGCGTCCATGAGTTTCGCGCTCTCGTACATCAAGCTTTGGGATATGCCAAACGGCGGTTCGCTCACGCTCGCCAGTCTGTTCCCCCTTGCATTGTACGCCTACGTTTTCGGTGTGAAAAAGGGATTGTTCGCAGGCTTTTGTTATAGCCTACTCCAAGCTATTCAAGACCCGTGGATTATCCACCCCGCGCAATTTATGCTCGATTATCCCATAGCGTTCACCGCCGTTGGTTTGGCAGGAATTTTTAGAAACTCCAAATTCAACCAAACAAACCCTAACCTTGCGCTTTCGCTCGGTTGCGGTGTGGTCGGGGTATTCCGTTATACCGCGCACGTCCTTTCTGGGATCTTCGCCTTCGAAGCCTACGCCAAAGGACAAAACGCCGTACTTTTTAGCCTTGCTTACAACGTTTACGTGCTTTTTGATATCGCGCTCGTAATCGCGGTTTCCCTGCTCGTTTTATCGTCTAAACCCCTAACCAAAGAACTCGTTAAAACACGGTAAACCGCCATTAGACCCATAGCAGGTATGCGTTGAACGGCATACTCCTAACTCTTCGTCACATTGAAGGTACGGACAATTTAATAAACCGCCACTTCGTCAAACTTCGTCTTATTTACGATCATCTTTTTGTTAGGCAAGTCCACTTTCACAACAACGCCTTCAATAGCGGGGAAAAGGATATTCTTGCCGTCTTTTTCAAGGGTGTAGATTTCAGAAGAAAGGTTAGCGATATCTTTGACCGTACCTAAAAACTCGCCTTCTTCCGTTTCGCAGGCAATACCGAGAATATCAACGATATAGTATTGTCCTTCTTCAAGTTCGGGCGCGTCGTTGCGGTCGCCGTGTAAAAGTTTACCGCGAAGCAGCTCGGCGGCGTTTCTGTCGGGCACGCCACGAAGTCCTAAATACGCAAACCCGTCTGCGCCTACGCGGAAGGAAAGGATTTTGTATTCCTTTTCGTCGATATACACAACTCCGAACTCTTTCACGTCTTCGGGGAAGTCGGTAAACGTTTTAATTTTGATTTCACCGCGAATGCCTTGCGGCTTCAAAACTTCGCCTATTACTAATCGTTCCATAAATTACCCAACCTTATTTTTAAGGATTTTTCTTGCTCTTCAAAGCATACAACCTATGCAGGTATGCGATGAAGAGTTTTTCTATGCGCAAAAAGGCTTTCTCTCGAAAGCCTTAGCACGCATTGTGTTGCGATTATTCTTCGTCAGCTTGAGCATCGTCAACGACGACCTTTTCTCCGCCTTTTTCGCAAATTTCAACGACGTATCTTTTTTCGTTACGGGGCGTTGCCGCGTGAACGAGCGTACGCATTGCTTTTGCGATTTTACCTTGTTTACCGATAACCTTACCCATGTCAGACGCAGGCAAAGTAACGATAACTTCGATAACCCTTTCCTTTTCGTTGACGTCGTATTCGATATTTTCTTTATCTTCCGCGAACTGCTCAACGATATACTTAATTAAATCCAACATTTCTAAACTCCAAACTCGTTAATTATTTGGACTTTTTGGTTTTGGTCTTGGGAGCGCTGAGCTTAGCGGATTTTTCCATAGCGCCTGCTTTTACAAGCAAGTTCTTAACCGTTTCGGTGGGTTGAGCGCCCTTTGCGATCCATTCTTTAGCCTTTGCAACGTCGATGTCAGCGTCAGCGGAAACGGAAGGGTTGTAGTGACCGATACAATCAATGTATTCGCCGTGCATAGCCTTTCTGCTGTCTGCAACAACCACACGATAGATAGGGCTCTTCTTGTCGCCCATTCTGAAAAGTCTCATTTTTACCATAATAATACCTCCAAAGTATATAAAAAATTTTTTTATTTTATTGATGACCGAAGTCATTATCAAACTATTTAACTTACGTTAGAACACGGAAGGTTCGTTACCGAACCACCGACCACCGTTAAAACGCGGAGATGCAAGTAGTTCAAGAAAAAGCGAGTACGGTGCAGGGAGTGTACTAGCCGTACACGAGCAAACCGCACGGAGCTTTGACGAAGAAATACGCCGTAGATACGCGTTTCGCCCCCTAAAAGCGTAATGTCTTGCGTCAAAACGCGGAGATACAAGTAAGACAAGGCGAAGTAAGGGAGCGTACAAGAAGTACGTGACCGAACGCCAACGCAGTCTTGCGAAGTAGATACGCGTTTTGCTCTTTAGAACGGCAAACGGAAACGTCCCTTGCCCCCTTT
>JAZQZK010000167.1:0-2046 GCA_045634025.1 Candidatus Scatosoma sp. | reverse complement strand
CGCGCGGACAGGGCGAGAGAAGTCGTGAACGAAGTGGGCATGGACGAGTTTAAGGCGGAATTGTTGCCGAATGAAAAGCTTGCCGAAGCGGAAAAATTAAAGGCTCTTGGCGGGCTTGTGTACGTGGGCGACGGTATCAACGACGCGCCTGTTATGAAGGTTGCTAACTGCGCGGTGTCGATGGGGAAACTTGGCAGTTCGGTAGCTGTAGAAGCGTCGGACGTGGTGCTTATTAAAGACGAGTTGAAGGGTTTAGTGGACGGCGTTAAGCTTGCGAAGAAGACGAAGAAAATCGTTTGGCAAAATATCGTGTTCTCCGTTTTAATGAAGTTCGCGTTTATGGGGCTTGGCGTGCTTGGGGTGTTACCTCTTTCTCTTGCAGTGTTTGCGGACGTGGGCGTAATGCTACTTGCCGTTTTGAATTCCTTGAGAATGAGATTTTAATACTTGATTTTTTCGCGAAAGCGTGTTATAATATTATATACAAAATAAGGCTGTGAGACAGTCAAAAATAAAACGAGGCGTGCGTTAGTTATGAAACAAAAATTAGTCGTTGCTACGGGCAACGCGCATAAACTTAGAGAAATTGCGCAAATTTTTACCGATTACGAAATCATATCGCAAAAACAAGCAGGGTTCGACGAGGACGTCGAAGAAACTGGCTTGACGTTTTCTGAAAACGCGCTTATTAAAGCCCGCGCGGCAAGTCAGGCTTTGGGCGTAATCGCGCTCGCGGACGATAGCGGGCTTTGCGTGGACGAGCTCAACGGCGCGCCCGGGGTATTTAGCGCGAGATATTGCGGTTACCACGGCGACGATAAGGCGAATCGTGATTTGCTTTTGAAGAACTTAACGGGCGTACAAAATCGTAAGGCGTATTTTGAAAGCGCGGTCGCGCTCGTGTATCCCGACGCTAGGGAAATCGTTGCGTGCGGTAGGACGTACGGCGAGATTTTATTTGAAGAAGTGGGCGAGAACGGGTTTGGCTACGATTGCTTGTTCTTTAGTGACGATTTACAAAAATCCTTCGCCGTTGCAAGCGCGGAAGAAAAGAATAGCGTTTCGCATCGTTACCGCGCGCTTTGTGAGTTGAAAGACAAGGTTGGCGAAATCGAATAAGGATAGCCAAGTTAAAAGGGGGAGTTATGTTAGATTGTATTATCGTGGGTAGCGGTATGGCGGGGATTTCCGCGGCGCTGACCTTGAAAGCAAATTCTAAAAGCTTTTTAATGATAGGAACGAAATCGTTAAGCGATAAAATATCCAAAGCGGAAGAAATCCATAATTATCCCGCGTTCGTGGGGGTAAGCGGACAGGCGCTTTCTAACCTACTTTCTAAACAGCTTGAAATGGAAGAAATTACCATAGCCGAAGGGCGTGTCAACGGCGTGTATGCTATGAAGGAAAAGTTCGTCGTAACCACGCAGGACGGGGGCATGTACGAGAGTAAGACGGTTATTCTCGCTTGTGGCGTAGAGACGGGAAAGCGTATCAAGGGCGAACAGGAGTTCTTGGGACGTGGCGTAAGCTATTGCGCAACCTGCGACGGCGCGCTCTATAAAAATAAAAAAATTGCCGTCGTTTGCCTTGCGAAGAAGTTTGAACACGAAGCGAAATATTTATCGGAGATTGCGGAAAAGACCTATTTATTCCCGTTCTATAAAGGCGTTGAATTGTCAGGCGAAAACATTGAAAAAATCCTGAAAATACCGTCCGAAATCGTTGGCGATAAGCGTGTGAACGGCGTTAGGTATGAAATGAAGGGCGAAGTCAAACGTTTGGACGTGGACGGCGTGTTTATCTTAAAAGAAGGCTTACCGCCTGAAAGTATCGCGTTCGGCGTTGAAACGGACGGCGTGAGCGTGAAAGTGGATAGAGAAATGAAAACGAATTTGAAGGGTTGTTTTGCTTGTGGGGATATCACGGGCAGACCTTATCAATACGCAAAAGCGGTTGGCGAAGGGAACGTTGCCGCGCATTCCGTAGTGGAGTATTTAATCGAAAAATAATCAAAGGATAGGGGCAGGTATGCGTTCAAGAGTGATT
>JAZQZK010000166.1:0-4159 GCA_045634025.1 Candidatus Scatosoma sp. | reverse complement strand
GAAAAAATATTATATAATAGTTTTGTACTACTTAAAGGGTGAATGCTATGTTTTTACTGTATAGCGCAATGATTTTTTGCGCAGGGTTTCGGTCAATATTAAACAAACAAAACGGACGCATGAACGGAGATCCGTCGCTTTTTAATTTTTCACGCGCGTTTAGCGCGTTTGTTTTGTTCTTAATTTTAGCGCTTATATCGAGTTCCAAAATACACTATCCTACGATTGCATACGGAGCAATATACGGCGTACTTTTTTGCGGTTCGGCATTTTCAGGCTTACAGGCTTTAGCGCGTGGACCGTTGAGTATCACGTCGTCTCTCATCGCCTTTTCACTCGTTATTCCATGCGTGTTTGGGGCAATATATTTACACGAAACGATAAGCGTATTCGACGCACTCGGTTTTTTCCTTATTATAGGCGCTATTTTACTAATGAACAAAAAGAACGCCATCACAAAAAAGCAAAACGAAGTAAAATTTCAAAAAGGTTGGGCGGTATATATTACAGTGACTATCGTATGCGACGGCTTACACGCAATCGTTAAAACGTTGCATCAAAGAAATTTTCCCGGACTATACCGATACGAGTTTATGTGTGTGGGCATGTTGGTTGGAGTGATTGTATTCGCCTTTTTAGCGTTAAAAAATCGCGATAGTATAAAAGATCACGGCATAAAACTTGCGCAAAAAAGCGCGGGCTACGGTGCGATTGCAGGCATTGCAAACGGTATGTATAATTATCTCGTTTTATATTTAGCGGGATTAGAAAACGCAATGACGTTGTTCCCTATCGTTTCGGTTGCAACTATTGCAATGAGTTTGATTTCGGGCTGGTTATTGTTTAAGGAACACTTAAACAAAGCGCAATTATGCGGGGTTTTGTTTGCCGCCGCGGCGATATTTTTTATCAAAATATAATCAAGGAGTATGACTATGAAAAAGGAAAAATTAAAAATTGTTGTCATCGGTTGCGGTAGATTCTCGCAATTCTTCGTACCGCTTTTTAAGGCGCATCCCGTTACCGAAAAGGTTTACGTTTGCGATTTGAAAAAAGACAGAGAAGAAGAATTCGCAAACCGTTTCAAAGTAGAACGCTGTGAGAGTTTTGAATACGCTTTAGCATCTCAAGAAATCAATGCAGTCGCTATTTTTACTCCCCGTGAAATGCATGGTCAAATGGTCATTGACGCGCTTAAAGCAGGTAAGCACGTGTATTCAGCCGTGCCTTGCGCAGTATCCGTGGACGAAATTATCGAGATTGAAAAACTCGTAAAAGAAAAGAGATTGACCTATTCCATGGGTGAAACTGGTTTTTATCGCGCGCCCGCTATCTATTGCCGTGAAGAATTTAAGAAAGGCACGTTCGGGAAATTCGTGTACGCAGAAGCGCAATATAACCACGATATTCGGAATATGGAAAACAGTTTCAGAAGTTCCGGTGGAGAAGACTGGAAGCGATTTGCAGGCGTTCCACCCTTCTTCTACCCCACACACTCAACGTCTATGATACTTAGCACGATGCCGGGCGTGTACGCAAAAAAGGTAACCGCGCTTGGATTTGCAGGTAGCCCTAGAACAGATATTTACGGCAGAGAGAATCAAAATAATTACGATAACCCTTTCGCCTGCGAAACAATGCTTATAGAGCTTTCTAATGGCGGTATCGTGAGAATTAGCGAAAATAGATGTATCGGTTGGATGTCGCCTGAAACGTACATTACGCAATACTACGGTAGCGAAGGCGGTTACGAGTTCTCAGTCGCTCATCATCATCAAGCCGTATGGGACAAAGAAAGATATGGTAAAGTGATTATGAAGGACGTTTCGGATAGATTACAACCCACGTCCATTTATAATATGATGATAACAGACTACGATCAAGCAATCCAAAACATTGCAGATAGCGGTGGTTTCGACGAAACTTCTCCTATTCAACCTACGGAAAGATTACCCAAAGAATTTGAAGGAATCCCCAACAAGCACAACGGCACACACCATTTCTTGATTGACGATTTCTGCCGAGCCTATGAAACAGGCAAACTCTCCCCCACGAATATTTGGGCAGTTGCGAGATACAATTTACCAGGTCTTATCGCGCATCAATCAGCTCTTCAATGCGGCGTGCCTATGAATGTTCCTGATTTGGGAGATCCCCCTGCGGATTGGGAAGTTCTTGATTATAGAACAATGAAATAAACCTCTTTTCACTTTCCTTAAAGGTTTTTGAGACACAAAAAGACTAACAGTAAATTTCCGTTAGTCTTTTTTCGTTATTTTTTATATTATACGAATTCCTTAAATTAAACAGTTTTTTGTTTCACGTGAAAGTATTTTGATTTTTTATAGGGATTATTTTAAGCAAATAAAATACGTAAAGACCTTTATTATAAAGGGAATTACGTGTTTTTATATTCATTCAATTTTACTCTTAAAAAAGAATGGGATCACGGGGCTCGATGGGTGTGGAGAAGACAATTTGCGTTTTCGTTTTACCGAAATGTTGAAGTTCGTTAATAAACCCGTCAAGCTCGTCCGTCGACGCGAAAAACACCTTTAAGAGCATGGAATAATCGCCCGTCACGCAGCTACATTCAACTACGTTCTTACAGGAACGGATATAGGGATAAAATTCCTGTTTGCGGATAGGCTCAAGCTCTAAATTGATAAACGCTTTGATATTCAACCCGAACGCTTGTGGCGCTAAATGCGCGTGATAACCTTTGATATACCCGCTCTCTTCAAGTTTTTCTATCCGCGCGGAAACCGCCGTCGAAGAAAGGAATGTTTTCTCCGCTATACTTTTCAAGGAAACCCTTGCGTTTTCGCGGAGCATAGAAAGTATTTGAAGATCGGTTTCGTCAACCGTTTGCGTTATTTTTAATTCTGTTTTTTTCATATTTCTACCTACTTTTAAGCTTTTGTACGTTTGCGCCTACGTTCAATCAACCAAGCGCCATATCCAAAACCATCATTATCGCAAAGCCGAGCATTACGCCAACCGTTGCGATATTGCTATGCTCGCCTTCTTGGGATTCGGGGATAAGTTCTTCCACGACAACGTAAATCATCGCGCCTGCCGCAAACGCCAAAAGATAAGGCAAAACGGGCAAAATTATCGACGAAAACGCAATTGTAACAAGCGCCGCTATCGGCTCTACAATACCCGACGCCGTCCCAAACAAAAACGCGCGTGATTTTGAAATCCCTTCCGCCTTCAAGGGCAAGGAAATGATTGCGCCTTCAGGGAAGTTCTGCAAAGCAATACCTATCGAAAGCGAAAACGCCGCCATCAATCCGATTTCTACGCCACCTGCAAGTAGCGCCGAAAACACCGCGCCAACCGCCATCCCTTCGGGTACGTTGTGCAAAGTAACGGACATAAACAACAAATTCGACTTCCCAAGCGATGATTTACAGCCTTCCGGCTTATCGCAAGTCAAGTGCTGGTGCGGAACGAAAGTATCAAGCGCAAGCAAGAACAACATTCCAAGCGAAAACCCGACGACAGGCGGTAGCCATTCGGGTTGACCATTCTCAATCGCCATTTCAGAAGCAGGAATGATAAGCGACCAAATCGACGCCGCAATCATTACCCCCGATGCAAAACCGAGTAAAAACTTGCGAATTTTAGGATTTAATTGATTTTTCAAAAGAAATACGGTAGCCGCGCCTAACGCCGTACCGATGAACGGTAGCATCACACCTAACGTAATCGTGCCATACATAATTATACCTCCGTATATTATTCATTATATACGAAAAAACGTGGAATGTCAATCAAACAAGAAAAATTTCACGATTTTTCAAAAGTTTTTTCAAAAAGAAAGGATAAATAAGTTGACGAACCACTCTTTATTTGTTATAATAGCAAAGCAACTTTGGAAAGGCGTACCTTTGCATAAATAACGGAGGCGTAGCTCAGTTGGTTAGAGCGCTACCTTGACATGGTAGAGGTCGGAGGTTCGAGCCCTCTCGCGTCCACCAAATAAGCACCCACAGGGTGCTTTTTTTGTGGTGCGAGAGCCTAAGGAATCTTCGTATTAACGGAGGTTCGCGTGAGCAGCGGCGCAAAAGAGAGTGGTGTAAGGGGCGGGATTGTTCGCCGTTGCGCTACTTTGGCGAAGCCAAAACCCTAACCCGGCGTCCACCAAATAAGC
>JAZQZK010000165.1:0-7749 GCA_045634025.1 Candidatus Scatosoma sp. | reverse complement strand
TACACGTTTTCTACACCGCCAGACATCTCGCTACCCATCGCAAGACCATGACCATGTACGCAGTGACAATCAAAAATCTTTACGTTTCGCGTGGGCCTATTAACAATATTACCTTCTGGGTTTTTACCTGATTTCACCGCTATCATATCGTCACGAGTATCAAACGCACAATCAAATATGGTACAATCTTCACTCGAATCAACGTCCCATCCATCGCCGTTATTTACGTTCCACGATACAATTTTACAACCGAAGGTAACCACGCTTTTAGAATAGGTAAAATGCAAATTCCACGATGCGCCCAAGCCGATCGTTACGTTGGAAACAACGATATTTTCCGTGTTACAAACGTGCAATAATCTACCACGAGTATTCCAACCGCATTGCTTCTTTCTTGCAGAAAAATCGTCGCCAAGAAACGCGAATCCGCTTTCTTTTTCAACTGTGTCGATCATCAATTTTCTGCCACCACCTAAAATTGATCCACCACCGCGTATAACAATGTTTTTAGTGGTACAACTAGCTTTATTATCTAATTCCCCTACGTTAAGAAGAGAACGATAACACATACACTCTATTCCTTCAAAACGGCTCTTGATTTTAGGAAGGTAATTTTCCGCTTTATTACTTCCTTGCAAAACCGACTTTTCGGACACGTACAACTCCGTATTACTATGTAAGTTTAACGCGCCTGTCAAGAACACGCCCTCTGGTATATATACGCAATCATTTTCGCCACAATCGTCAATTGCTTTTTGGATAGCTAGCGTATTTATGGTTTTTCCATCGCCAACGGCAAGGTACGGAGCTTTCGTTACGTCAATTCTTCGCTTGCTTTCCGCGTATGCAACCTGCGCAGTCCCGATTGAGCAGATTTCTTGCTCGTTGTTATTAACCAAAGCAATTTCCACGTCAAAAGACTGCTCCCTATTTCCATCGGAGATAGAGAAATGCGTTTTTTCAGTATAAATCGAATTTCCACAATACTCAACTTTATACTTATACCCTTTCGCGTACTCGTCCGCTCTATCCCAATAAACGACGATTACGTCATCAAAACATATTTTATTGATCATACTCTTCTCCTTCGTAATTTTATCGTACTAAAACGGCAAAAATCTTCAGTTGTCTACAAATTGAGGACAACTGCGGATTTCTAATTTTAAAAGTATTCCAAGATTTTCTTGACGACTTACTTTCCGTCAAAGTCTCTGCTATATCCACAGCGCAAAACCAACATTCGGAAGTTTCTTCACTCCAAAACGCACGCGCGGGAATATTATCAAAAAGTCGTATTGAAGTCTTTATCATTTTTCTCTCTTACTATCGTATAAAATATCGCTATCCTTATACTATTTTACATTTCAAATACAAAGACTTTTCTTATTATAGCATATATTTTAAAGTTTGTCAACTACACGATTCTATCGTACGTCCGTTCGCTTCATAAGGGTTTTTCGTACCAAACTTCCCAGAGTTTAAGTTGAACGTACCCTTCAATCCGTATTTATCTAAGATTTCTATCGTACGAATATCTTGCAATACGCCATCGTCAAAACTAAACGTTATCGCTTTCTTTTTTCCATTCCACATATATTGTACCTTCTACTCTGTTTCTTTCTCTAGTGATTTCAGTTTATTCGCACTTAATATTTTCAACGCCTTATTTTTCAATTTCAATCGCGCCTAAACAATAAAATTCGTCAGAATTTTCCATTTCGTTTGCAAATTGCACCACAGGGTACTCATTACCACCAAGCGCAATTTCAAGAGCGTGAATTCCCTCTGACATTTCTTCGGGAACAACAAACTCTATTTCTTCCACATGCTCGCCGGGCAACCATTTTGTAACGTCTATACCCGTAATATATTCTTGCGTTTTTTCGCCTTTAATTCGCAATTTTAACGGCAATTGATTATAAATAGGCGCAACACCCTTGTTCTCGATTTTCAGAGTAACTTTTGCCGTTTTTCCTGCGTTTACAACTTCAGGATATTCTACCTCGCGGATAACGAAACGATAGCCCATCTTCGTAAGCCAGTAGTCAATTTTATCCTTAATTTCAAAAGGGATAGGCAAATATTTCGTGTTGAAGGTACTCATGTGCCATTTGAGCGTCATCTCAATCAAGGCATCAATATCCCAACCTTTTCTAACCCATTCGGAAATCCACCAGTAACTCTCAAAGGATACAGGCGAAGTTTTCCAAAGTTCAGAAGGAACTAACGGAAAAGCTTCAGGGTAAATTTGATTCATGTGTTTAGGCGAGCCGATTGCATCCGCGCGCCAACCGATCTTTCTTTGCGAACCAATATGATTAAGCATTGTAAGGTTAACGAATTGTCCGAGCAACTTCGTATTTGGGAATACGCGGACGTAAATATCCATCAACGCCTTCATATCTTCCTCGGAAAAATCTTGCGAACCTTCTCCCCATGCTCCGCCGATTGATACGTCCACGCAATCGAGTGTAGGATCTTTATCAAAATGCTCGCCGAGCGTTTCTACCGCTTGCCCAAAAAGCTTCAAATAACGAGGATCTGTGGGAGAATCTTTAACTCTCATCCCTTCAGGTCTTTCAGGACAAGGCATAAGTTCTCTCAACCAGTCGGGTACGTCGTCTCGAGCACAAGTACTGTGTGGCATCAAGCGCAACATTACCGTTTGACCTTTTGATTTTGCTTTGTCTAAAATATCTTGTATAAACGCGTAATCGTATTCGCCTTGTTTAGGTTCAAAATGTCTCCACAAAATACGAATATACGCCACCGTTTCGTCAGGGTGAAAGCCTTGTTCTCTACCCTTTTCTTCCACTCCTTCAGGAACTGGATAACATTCAAACGGCTCTGTTTCACAACCGCAGAGAGCTTTATCTCCTACAATGCTATCAGAATACAACGGATCGTTTCTAAAATGGTTAAAACTCGTAAAACCGATATACGGATTATAAATAACGCCTTTCTTTTCTGTAAATTCTTTCTTCATCGTAAAAAATCCTTTGCTTGAATTTTATATTATAATTATATCAAATAATTTTCAAAAAGGCAAGATTTCACCTACGACTTTAAGAAAAAATCGTAAAAACTCCCTTATTCTTCGATTTGCCACGATAATTGATTTTGTTTCCTTTTTTCCATACAAAAAACTCTCCTTGATTTTATTCCAAAGGAGAGTTTTTCATCCAACTAACACCCAATAAATTGTTAATGTTTATCGCTCTAAAAACACAAAAAAGCCTTTAATTTTACATCATTTGTTCAAGCATAATTTTATCGGCAACAAGCGCGATAAATTCGCTATTCGTTGGTTTTTCGCTACCTAAATAAATTCTTGCGCCAAAAATCGCGTTGATTGCTTCGATACGGCCCCTATTCCAAGCAACCTCAATCGCGTGTCTTATCGCTCTTTCTACCTTGCTTGGCGAAGTTTCAAACTTATCCGCAATCGAAGGATATAACTGCTTTGTAACGCTGTTAATAATTCTCGGATTTTCAACCGTCGTTTTTATGCCTTCGCGTAAATATCCGTACCCTTTTATATGCGGCGGTATGCCTATCGAAATAAAAATCTCGCTGATCTTTTCTTCAATCGAAACGCTAGACTTTTTAGCCGTAAAAGAAGTTGCCGCGCTCCGCTCGTTATTTCCAACAAGCTCTTCTACGCGTTCTAATAAAATACTTTCGGAAAACGGCTTTACTAAATAATAATCCGCGCCGCTTGAAATCGCGCGTTCAATAATCTGCTCGTTCGCGCTACCTATCGCAATGATTTTCATTTCAGGCAATACTCTCTTCACAGTTCGCATCACCCCGCAACCGTCGGTACGCTTCAAAAACATATTCACAACGATTATTTCAGGCTTTACAGAAAGTATCCTTTGTATTGCGTACTCGCCGTCGTCCCCGCCATAACTCAATTCATATCCGTTCTTGAGAAATTCGTTGAACGACTCCTTCGTAATATTTTCAGCGGTATCAAAGTAAATTATTTTCTTCGACATCATTCCTTCTCCTTTCAAAACGCATTTCGATTTTTAATTCATATACAACATTATACTACAAAAAAATCCTTTTGTAAATACATTTTTGAACAAAAAGTCAAAGAAATTCATTATTTTACAATAATATTTTGTCGAATTTTGTCGAATAGCTATTAACCTTGTGTTTCTTCGATATATTCGTCGTAAGTTACCTGACGCTCATAGACCTTGGTTTCGTCGATTTCCATGATACGGTTTGCAACGGTATTCATAAGTTCTTGGTCGTGCGAAGTCAAAAGCATACAACCGCGATAGTTGCTTAAACCATTGTTGAGCGCGGTGATAGATTCAAGGTCAAGGTGGTTGGTAGGCTCGTCAAAAATCAAGAAATTACTGCCTTCAAGCATCATTTTTGCGAGCATACAGCGTACCTTTTCGCCACCCGAAAGAACTTTCGCTTTCTTGAGCGCTTCTTCGCCCGAGAACAACATTCTGCCAAGCCAACCACGGAGATATTCTTCGTAATGGTCGCTGGAGAATTGAGAAAGCCATTCGACAAGGTTCAAATCACAGTTTTGGAAGAACTCGTTATTGTTTTGCGGGAAATAGGAATTCGTAATCGTTTTCCCCCACATAATCGTACCGCTATCGGGTTGTTCTTTGCCCATTAAAATATCGTAGAGCATGGTGGTCGTCGTACTCTTTTTAGAAACGATACCGATTTTTTCACCGCGTTGTACGACAAAAGAAACGTCCTTGAAATATCCTTCTTTGGAAAGGTTTTCTACGATTAAAATATCGTTACCGATTTCTCTTTCAAACTTGAAATCAATATAAGGATATTTACGAAGCGACGGTTTGAAATCGTTAATCGTAAGCTTTTCAAGCTCTTTTTTACGAGAAGTTGCTTGACGGGACTTGGAAGCGTTTGCCGCAAATCGCGCAATAAATTCTTGCAATTCTTTCGCGCGTTGTTCCGCTTTTTTATTCTGCTCCTTTTGTTGACGAGCAAGGAGTTGACTAGTTTGATACCAAAAATCGTAGTTACCAACGTACATATTGATTTTACCAAAATCTACGTCACAAATGTTCGTACAAACCTTGTTGAGGAAGTGGCGGTTGTGCGATACGATGATGATGGTATTTTCAAAGTCCATTAAATAGTTTTCAAGCCAACGCACCGTACGAATGTCCAAGTTGTTGGTAGGTTCGTCCAGAAGCAACACGTCGGGATCGCCAAAAAGAGCTTGCGCAAGCAATACGCGGACTTTTTGCTTCGCGTCCAAATCACTCATAAGACAGTAATGCAAATCATCGCCGATGTCGAGTTGGTTTAATAATTGCCCTGCTTGATATTCCGCGTCGTAACCGTTCATTTCCGCAAACTCACTTTCAAGCTCTGCCGCGCGAATACCGTCTTCTTCGGAGAAATCGGGGTTAGCGTAAAGCGCGTCCTTTTCGTCCATAACTTCGACAAGACGCTTATACCCCATCATAACGGTACGGAGTACCGTTTCGTTGTCGTACATATTTTGGTTTTGTTGTAAAACGGACATACGCTCGTTTTTATCCAAGGACACGAACCCCTTTTGCGGTTCAATCTCACCTGATAAAATTTTCAAAAAGGTAGATTTACCCGCGCCGTTTGCGCCGATAATACCATAACAATTCCCTTTCGTGAACTTCAAATTCACTTCTTCAAACAACTTTTTACTGCCAAACTGCAAACTTACGTTATTAACCTGTAACATTTTTTACCTCAAATTATTATTATCCATGGAAGATTATACCACATCAAAAACTTTTAAGCAACCATTTCCACCCGTTTTCTTTCTTTTCATAAAGAAAAAAGCTCTCGATCTCTCTCGAAAGCTTTTTTGCTAATTAGATTCAATTATTTCGTTAATTTTTCGATTTCATTAACTACGTCGCCTACGGTAAGCAATTCTTCAACGTCTTCGTCGGGAATAGTAATTCCGTATTCGTCTTCCAAACGGCTCAAAAGCTCAACAACGTCCAAGGAATCTGCGCCCAAATCTTCAACGATTTTCGATTCAGCCGTAACCTTTTCTGCGGGCAAGTTAAGTGCTTCCGCAAGCATTTCTCTAATCTTTTCTAACATAAGTATCCTCCAAAATTAAGTAAGTTTTTCTTACCTTATGGGTCCATTATAATATAATTTAACAATAATGTCAACTGTTTTTCTTATTTCTTTTTATTTTTCATCGTAAGCCCGATTCTCTTCTTCTTCAAATCGACTTCTTTTACCCAAACCTTGACAACTTGTCCTACCTTTAAGACTTCCGAAGGATGCTTGATATAACGGTCGGTAATCTCTGAAATATGCACGAGTCCGTCCTGATGCACACCGATATCCACAAACGCGCCAAAGTCGATAACGTTACGTACCGTACCAGTCAATTCCATACCTGCGCGTAAATCTTCCATACCCATAACGTCGCTACGTAGAATAGGTGCGGGAAGAGAATCACGAATATCACGGCCGGGTTTCATAAGTTCGGCTACGATATCGCTCAACGTAGCGCGATCAAGCCCCGTTTCTTTCGCCGTACGGTCCTCGCCGTACGCTTTGATTTTTTCTCGTAAATCAGAAATTCTTCTATAACGCACGTCTTCGGGCGTATAAGCGAACAACGCCAAAAGTTTTTCCGCTTTTTGATAAGATTCAGGGTGAACTGCGGTATTATCCAAAATATTTTTTCCGCAATCAATACGCAAGAACCCTGCGCATTGCGTAAACGATTTTTCACCAAGTTTAGGCACCTTCAAAAGTTGCGCTCTTGACGTAAACTTACCGTGCGTTTCTCTATACGCCACGATATTTTTCGCAACTGCGGAATTTAAGCCTGCAATATATTTAAGCAAAGAAACGCTTGCCGTATTCAAATCCACGCCTACGCTGTTTACGCAATCTTCCAAAACCCCCGACAACGCGCCGTCCAAGCGGTTTTGGTTCATATCGTGTTGATACTGCCCAACGCCGATAGATTTCGGATCGATTTTAATAAGCTCTGCAAGCGGGTCTTGCAAACGACGAGCTATAGAAACCGCGCTACGTTCGGTAACGTCGTAATCGGGGAACTCTTCCGCTGCTAGCTCACTTGCCGAATACACACTCGCCCCCGCTTCACTGACGATAATATAACTCACGTCCCTGCCAGTTTCTTGCTTGATTTCCTTAATAAGCCCTGCGATAAAGATTTCACTTTCCTTACTAGCCGTACCGTTACCGCAAGAAATTACCTGTACGCCGTGTTTTGCAATCATTGCCTTCAAGATAACCTTTGCTTGGCGTTGCTTTTCTTCAATAGGCAAAGTCGCGTAAACAACCGTTTTATCCAAGACCTTACCCGTACCGTCAACGACGCAAATTTTACAACCCGTACGAAGACCAGGGTCCCAACCGAGTGTAATTTTATCCTTGAGTGGCGGTTGCATTAAAAGATTTTTCAAATTGACTTCGAACATTTTAATCGCCTGTTCGCTTGCCGTTTCAAAGAGTTGCGAACGCACTTCTCTTTCCACCGACGGAGCAATCAAACGCTCGTACGCGTCTTCCGCCGCGCCCTTGACGATTTTCGAGCTTTCCCCACCGTCTTTCAAGAAACCTGCCGCCGTGATACGTTTTGCGAAATCGGTATCGACTTCAATAGAAACCTTCAAAAATTCTTCCTTTTCGCCACGGTTAAGCGCTAAAACGCGGTGGTCTTTAACGGTAGAAATAGGCTCGCTATGATTTGCATACATT
>JAZQZK010000164.1:0-1710 GCA_045634025.1 Candidatus Scatosoma sp. | reverse complement strand
CAGCTTTTGCAGCTTCTTTTGCTGCCTTTTCAGCTTCGATGATTACGCGTTGAGAAGCGATAATCTCTTTTCTTCTTTCAGACTTAACTTCTATAACCTTAAGGCGAAGTTTCTTCCCTACGTATTTTTCAAGCTCTTTAACGTAGCCCGAACGAATTTCACGAGCGGGAACGAATACCGTGTAAGAGCCGAGTTCGCCCGTCAAACCGCCTTTGTTAAAGCCGGTACACGTAACAGCGAATTCATTACCTGCTACGATGTCTGCGAGCATTGCTTCCTCTTCCTTCACTTTCTTGATTTGCTTTTGAGAAAGCTTAACGGGGTTTACAGCAACAACCATAAGTTCAATTTCTTCCCCAACTTTCGTAGCGAAATCAGATGCGCTATAAACTTCGCAATCTACTTCGTCTTTGTCGAGAACTACTTCCTTCTTCGTGTTCGGAAGTAACACTTGAACGCCCGAATCGTCAGCCGACGAAATCGTAGCGGTGATCAACTGTCCTTTCTTGAACTTTTGCTGACTGCCCATGCTGTCAACGATATCTTGCATCGTTGCTTCTTCTGCCTTAGTTACCATTTCCATTTTTAAGAGAACCTCCTGAGTTTGCCAGTTAGGGGTACTTGCACCCGTAACTATACCTACCTTTTTAAATCTTTTGATTGTTTTATATTTTAGATCAGCGCAATTCTTCATGCGAAAAACGTTTTTACAATACTGACAACATATCTCGTATAACTTGTTTGTGTTGCTGCTGTTCAAACCACCTATAACTAACATGGCATCACATTGCATAGCGAGTTCGCGCGTTTCATTTTGCCGTCCTATAGTAGTATAACAAATTGTTTGAAAAACTTCAAGTGTTTTATCACCATTATTTTGAAGATTTTTAATAATTTTTTCAAATTTTTCCGCCGAAAAGGTGGTTTGGGCGACAACACAGACGTTTTTTGACGTTAAAAGCGAAAAATCGTCCGTTTCCGACGAAAAAACGAAAGCTTGGTCTTCGCACCAGCCTTTTAACCCTATGACTTCAGGATGCGACTCTTCGCCGATAATAACGATAGTTTTTCCAAGCGAAAATTGTTCGGAAACAATGCGTTGTGTTCGTCTAACGAATTCGCAAGTACAATCGACGACTTTGATACCTTTGAGTTCGCAAATATCGTAAACTTTTTTAGGAACACCGTGGGAACGGATAATCAAAGTCGCGCCGTTTGGTACGTCTTCTAAATTCTCTACGGTCGTAATACCCCTATTCGTTAAAAGCGCCACTACGTCGGGGTTATGAATAATTTCACCTAAAACGTAGGTGTTTTCCGCAGGGATAGATAAAGCGGTATCAACCGCCCTTTGTACCCCTCTACAAAATCCCCCGTTTTTTGCCACTATTATTTCCATAACCGCTCCGATCAGATTTGTTTTTGAATGTGCGACTTAATAATTGCAAGGACTTCTTCTACCGTCAAGGAAGAAGAGTCGATTAAAATTGCGTCTTCAGCGCGGACGAGCGGAGCAAATTCACGGGAACTGTCTTGCTTATCACGTAAAAGAATTTCGCTATGGAGAGTTTCAAAATCAACGTTTGCGCCCTTTGCGACAAGTTCGTCGTATCTACGTTTTGCGCGGACTTTACTATCCGCAGTCAAATAGAATTTGAATCTTGCGTTTGGTAATACGTACGATCCTATATCTCTACCGTCTAAAACGCA
>JAZQZK010000163.1:0-2784 GCA_045634025.1 Candidatus Scatosoma sp. | reverse complement strand
CAGGCGAAGAAGAAGCCCAAATCGGAATCCTTGGCGCGATCGGAAAAGAAGACGGATCGATTATCGACGTCGGTGGGGCGAGTACCGAGCTTATCGTACAAAAAGACAAAGAAATAACTTATCGAAATAGCCTAGACGTCGGCGTAGTCCGTATCCGTGACCTTTGCGACCGCTCAAAACCCCGCGTAAGAGAACTCGCTCTTCGCATGGTAAAAAACTACGGTACGCCAAAGCTTTACGGCAAAACCTACGCGATCGGCGGTACGGCGACGACGATCGGCGCGTTACTTCTCAACCTTGAAAAATACGACGGAACCGCCGTTTCTAACGTAGTTGTCACCAAAGAACAAGTCCGCAAACTCGCGGACGAATTGTTCTCTAAAACGGTTGATGAAATCGCATCCCATCCCTGCGTGGACAAGCTCCGCGCCGACGTTTTAGCAGGCGGTGTGGAATGGCTATATGCAATCATGGAACATTTAGGCGTGGACAAGCTTTATATCAGCGACGGCGACAACCTTGAAGGCTACGCAATTTCAAGAGGACTCATAAGCGAATGAAATCCAAAAACAAACGGAATTGATTATGAAAAAAAGCATTCTTTCAAAAATTTATACGATGGCAATTACGTTAGCGTTCGTGCTTGGCGAAGTTGCCGTCTTCATCGCAAAAGGCACAACGCCGATAGGCGCGGTGTTTGTGATTTTGGGCGTATTTCTTGCGTTTATGCTTGCGCCTACCGTGCACGAACTTGGCCATATCGCCTTTGCGAAATCCGCGAACATGCAAATACAATACGCTAAGTTTTTCTGCTTTTCCGTACAAAGAGTAGGGGGCAGGTATGCGTTGAAAGTGGTTAATCCACTCCTTGCGGATCAAGCCCAAGTCGTACCCGTTGGTCGCGAAGACATGAAAAACCGCGCTAAAAAATACGTGATAGGCGGTCTTGTTTTTAGTGGTTTATTCACGGTAATAATCGCAAGCTTGGCGATTGTTCTTGAGATTTTGAAAATTGAAAACTCGTTAGTATTCGGTCTTTTACCGTATTTTGCGTACCTGTTTTTGCTTAACGTCGCTCCCTTTGAATACGCGGACGGCAAAACCGATTTAGCGATATATTTAGGCATAAACCGCGACGAGCCGATAGAAAAAACAATGCTTATGGCAATGGAAATTCAAGGCGGATTGATAAACGGCGAAAGCTATTCTTCTTTGCCCAAAACTCTCTTTGATTTCCCGGTGATAGCGGAAGACGAGCCTATGTTCCTAATCGCTTGGGACTTGAAATACCGTCGCGCGCTCGATAACTGGGACTTAGAAAAAGCGTCCTACTGCATCAAAAAAATGTCGCAAGCGGAAGAATATTTCACGCCTTCAGAACGCGAAAGATTTGCCGTGGAACTCACTTATCTGCACGCCTTGAACGGCGATTTCGAGAAAGCAAACGAGAGCAGTAAATATTGCGAAGGCTTTTTAAGAACGCAAACGTCAACGGCAAAACGCGTTTTGGCAACTGTCGCCTTATGCGCAGGCAGGGTCGAAGACGCAGAAGTTTTGAAAGAAAGCGGAATCGCGTTGCTTTCGGAAATAGAATTCTACGGCGAAAGAAAGCTTGAAGAAAGTTTGCTTTCTAGAATAAATACAACTCAATTACACACACTAAAAACAGAGAACGATTATGGAACGGACAACGAATAAGCAGGAAAAATTACAAAGAAAAGCAGGCGTACTCCTGCCCGTATTCTCCCTTCCTAGCGCGGAAGGTATAGGCACGCTTGGCAAAGACGCGTACAAGTTCGTGGACTTTTTGGCAGGGGCAGGTATGCGAGTTTGGCAAGTTTTACCCCTTTTACCGACAAGTTACGGCGATAGTCCTTACCAGTCCTGCTCGTCCGACGCGCTCAATCATTACTTCATTGATTTAGAACTTCTCGTCAAGGACGGACTTCTTTTTGAGGAGGAAATAAAGGGGATAGACTGGGGCGCAAAGGAACGTGTTAACTACGAAAAACTTTTCGAGTACAAGGCCCGCATTTTACGTCTTGCCTTCACCCGCTTTGATAAAACTTCAACCGACTGGCAAGCGTTTTTAACAGAAGGCAAATATCTCGACTACGCAACCTTCATGGCTCTCAAAGAAAAATTCGCCTACGCAACGTGGAGCGACTGGCCCGAGCCCTATAAACAAGCGCATGCGGAAACGATGGAAAACTTCCGCTTGGCGCGCAAGGACGAAATCGAGTTTTGGCAATTCACGCAATACCTATTCTTAAAACAATGGCTCGCGTTGAAATCGTACGCGAACGCAAACGGCGTAAGTATCATGGGGGATATGCCCATTTACGTCGCTTACGATAGCGTGGAAACGTGGAAATACCGCGAAGACCTGTTCATGCTCGGCGAAGACGGTTCTCCCGACCTTCGCGCAGGCGTACCGCCCGACGCCTTCTCCGAAGACGGTCAGCTTTGGGGAAATCCCGTCTATAACTGGGATAAAATGGAAGGCAACGGATACCTTTGGTGGAAACAACGTATCGAGTACGCGTTCACGCTCTTTGATATCGTAAGAATAGACCATTTCAGGGGCTTTGACCGCTACTACGCGGTAGAGAAAGACGCGGAAACCGCCAAGGACGGCGCATGGCGAAAAGGCCCCGGCGCAAAACTTTTTGCAGATTTTACGGACAAATCAATCGTTGCCGAAGATCTCGGCGTAATCGACGACGGCGTCCGTGAAATGATGAAAAAGACAGGCTATCCCGGGATGAAAGTTCTCTCGTTCGG
>JAZQZK010000162.1:0-2533 GCA_045634025.1 Candidatus Scatosoma sp. | reverse complement strand
CTCGTCGGGGAAGGTGAACTATGAACTCATTCTTTCACCGAAAGCGAACGTCGTTCGGTTTTGTAAATATTTTAGGGCTTGCAAGACAAAGTCTGAAGTAAGCGAAACAAAGACAATAAACGCATAAAGGAGTAGTTACTATGGATTTTTCTTCTGCCAACGTAGCCCTTTGGAGCCCGATTGTGCAAATCGGCATCATCGCAACGCTATTGCTTGTAGCAAACGTGTTGCGCAGAAAGATAAAGTTTATCCGCAATAGCCTTATGCCCACCGCGGTTTTGGCAGGATTTATTTTACTTATCCTTCGTTCTTTGAATATTCTTAAAATGGACGGCGAGTTCTTGGAGACCCTCACCTATCACGGTATCGCGATCGGGTTCATTGCGCAGTCCTTGCGCGTACCCGACAAGAAAGACGATAAGGACGCGGCCCTCGTCGGCGCGAAGAGTGGCGCGTTGATCGTTTCTACCTATCTCGTGCAAGCGCTCGTTGGTTTGATTATCTCTATCGCGCTCGCTTATACCATTATGCCCGACTTCTTCAAGGCAAGCGGTATCTTATTGCCTATGGCTTACGGTCAAGGACCTGGACAAGCAAATAACGTGGGTACGACTTACGAAGCGTTGGGTATGGTCGGCGGTAGAACGTTCGGCTTGTCGCTCGCCGCTACGGGATATCTTTGCGCGTGCGTCGTCGGCGTGGTGTATATGAACGTCTTGCACCGTAAAAATAAAATCAAAAAAGCCGATCAGAAGACGGAGATTTCCGGTTCGGTTACTATTGATACTTTCCAAGCCGATAACGAAATCCCTATCTCGCAATCTATGGATAAATTGAGCGTTCAGTTCGCGCTCGTTTGTATCGTGTACCTTCTCACCTATCTCGTTACTTGGGGCGTCGTTTCCTTGCTTGAAGCGGTTGCGCCCAGCGTTGCAAGATCGGTCAGTTCTTTGCTCTGGGGCTTCAACTTCATCGTCGGCTCGGTAATCGCGCTCGGCGCTCGTGGGTTGATTGCCTTCCTTCGCAAGAAAAAACTCATGAACCGTCAGTACCAAAACAATTACCTTCTTAGCAGAATTTCAGGGTTGGCGTTTGATATCATGATCGTTGCAGGTATCGCAAGTATCGACATTTCGGGTCTGAGTGGTTACTGGCTCCCCTTCCTTCTTATGGCTATTCTCGGCGGCGTGGTTACTTTCTTCTGGCTCTATTTCGTATGCAAGAAACTCTACCCCGATTATTTCCACGAAGGGTTCGTGTCCATGTTCGGGATGTTGACTGGTACGATTAGTTCGGGCGTGTTGCTCTTAAGAGAACTCGACCCCGATCTTTCCACTCCCGCTTCTAACAATCTCGTTACGGGAAGTTCGTTTGGTATCGTGTTCGGTATTCCTATGCTGTTCTTTATCAGTTTTGCAACGCAAAGCGTTACGACGCTGTTTTTGACTGTTTTGCTCGTTGCCGTGTATTTAGTCGGTTTGAGTGTGTTTATGTTAAATAAAGGCAAAAAACAATCTCAAACGGATACTTCCGTTCAAGAATAAAATTATCGCCCCATACTTGATAAAGCTATCAGGTATGGGGATAAAAATTGCGTTTTGGCGTTAAAATAAAGGAAAAAACGGATAAAAAACGGGTCTAAAAAAAATTTTTGAAAAAATTTTAATTTTTTTTGAAAAACCCATGTAAAATGCTTGCATTAATAAAAAATATATGGTATAGTATATAAGCTTTCGACGGAAGTTTAGCTCAGCTGGGAGAGCATCTGCCTTACAAGCAGAGGGTCATAGGTTCGAACCCTATAACTTCCACCAACAAAATAGTGCGGATAAAATATGCGGGAATAGCTCAGTGGTAGAGCGTCACCTTGCCAAGGTGAATGTCGCGGGTTCGAATCTCGTTTCCCGCTCCAAATATCCGCACTATTTTTATTTTTAGCTGAAGAGCAGGGAGTGGCGCTATAGCCAAGTGGTAAGGCCAAGGTCTGCAAAACCTTTATCCCCCGGTTCAAATCCGGGTGGCGCCTCCAAAAAACTCCGTACCGCTCTGGTACGGAGTTTTACATAAACATGCCGCTGTGGTGGAATAGGCAGACGCAAGGGACTTAAAATCCCTCGGTAGAAATACCGTATCGGTTCAAGTCCGATCAGCGGCACCACTATGAACGTAAGTTGAACCGAATAGGTTTGACTTGCGTTTTTCTTTTTATCTCAAAAAATTCGGCTTGACATTAAAACGGCGTGATAGTAATTTCACTACCTCGCCGTTTTATATTTCTTGTGAAAATATTATTATAATTCTTCTCTTACTAATAATTTTTCTTCGTTACTATCCCAACTAATAACAATACTCATATTGTATTGTAAATTGAGAGAGTGTTGGATTTTTTTACTTGAATTGCTTATTATAAGTTCATAAGCACCATTTTGCAATCGAATATCCTTTATATCGTTTTTATCAATACAATATTTTTTCTTTTCAATTTCTATTTCTAATTGATTATTGTCAAACATACCACCAAGTTTTAGAATAC
>JAZQZK010000161.1:0-2462 GCA_045634025.1 Candidatus Scatosoma sp. | reverse complement strand
CGTTTGGTATTGAAAAGAGCGCAAAGGGCTGGGAAGGGTTTTGGTTCAACCTTTCAGAGGGCGGAGTGAGAATGGCGATTTTCGTGCTGTACGTCGTGCTAATCGGGATTATCCCCTCCATGCAACGCGTATACATGTGTCACGGAGCGGAGCATAAGACGATTACTTGCTATGAAAAAGGTAAGGAATTAACGGTGGAAAACGTTCGCGGTTGTTCGCGCGTGCACGACCGTTGCGGTACGACTTTCCTGTTCCTTACCATGCTCGTGAGTATTTTGGTGTTCTCGGTTGCGAACGTCGTTGCTATTAAATGGCTTTACACCGACGTTGCGTGGTTGAATTCCTTGATTAGAATTTGCTTTAAGTTATTGTTATTGCCCGTAGTCGCAGGCGTATCGTATGAATTATTACGCGCGCTCGCGAAATCGGACAGTAAACTTCTCTTCATCTTCAAAGCGCCCGGGTTATTGTTGCAAAAACTTACCACGCGTGAGCCTGAAGACGGTATGATCGAATGCGCGATTGAAGCGTTTGAGCTTGTAATGAAAATGGATGAAGACCCTACCATTCCCGAGCGTACCTTCGCGACGCCGAGAAAGATGAGCGACTTGCTCGAAAACAGTAAAACTCGTTTTAGAAACCAAGGTATCGACGAAGACGAAGCGGAATGGATTTTCTCTATTACGCTTTCTATTCCCAAGAGCGCGGTTGCGACGGAAGAAAGGATTTTGAAATCGACGCAGGTTAAGGAAATCGTAGATATCGTTGACGAACGCTTGACGGGCAGACCGCTTTGGTATATCATCGGCGACACGAGTTTCTGCGGTTATACGATTAAAGTGGATGAGAGAGTACTCATCCCTAGACCTGAAACGGAAGAACTTGCTATGCTCGTCGTAAACGCGGCGGAAGCGGGCGATAAAATTCTCGATCTTTGCACGGGTAGCGGCGCGCTCGCGATTTCGATTTACAAGGAGCTTGAAAAGGACGGCAGGAAAGCCGAAGTCACGGCGGCGGATATCTCGCCTGACGCTTTGGAGCTTGCAAGAGTGAACGCGGCAATCAACGGCGCGGAAATTCGGTTCGTGGAATCGGATATGTTTGCGAAAATCCGCGACCGTTATAATATCATCGTATGCAATCCCCCGTATATTCCGACAAAGACCATCGAGACCTTGCAAAGGGAAGTTAAGGATTTTGAACCCCGTATTGCGCTTGACGGCGGGGAAGACGGTTTGGACTATTATCGTATTATTGCGGAAAAGGTCAAGAAAAATCTCGCTCGTGGCGGTTTGCTTATTATGGAAGTAGGCGACGGCGAAGCGGAAGACGTTGCGCAGTTGTTCAAGAACTGCGATTACGCAATGATTATCAAGGATCAGTACGACAAAGATAGATTTGTCAAAATCGTAATTTAAGTAAACTCATAAAAGAAAACGGGTGCTTGACGCGCCCGTTTTTCAAAGGGGCAGGTATGCGTTGAACGCAATTTTTGCGGTTCAAAAACAGGAGAGAATATGTTCAATAAGTTAGACGAAATCTTGAAACGCTACGAGTTTTTATCCGAAGAACTTGCTAAAAACGAAGTGATTGCGGATATGCCGACTTGGCAAAAATATTCCAAGGAACAATCCGATCTCACGGAAACGGCGGATGCGTATAAGAACTATCTTGCAATCGAAAAGGAAATGAACGACGCCTTTGAAATGGCGGAGTCAGAAACGGATTTGGAAATGCGGAAAATGCTCACGGACGAAGGGTATGACTGCAAAGAAAAGCTTGCAAAACTCAAAGACGAATTAAAAATTTTACTACTTCCCAAAGACAAGAACGACGACAGGAGCTGTATTTTGGAAATCCGCGCAGGCACGGGCGGGGAAGAAGCGGCTTTGTTCGCAGGGGCGCTTTGCCGTATGTATACGAACTATTGCGCGTCCCAGCGTTTGAGAATGGAACAGGTGGAAATGAACGGCACGGAACTTGGCGGTGTCAAGGAAGCCATTTACAGCGTAACGGGCGTAGGCGCGTACAAAAAACTTAAATACGAAAGTGGCGTACATCGCGTTCAACGCGTACCTGCTACCGAGACACAGGGTAGAATTCATACTTCGGCGGCGACGGTTGCGGTGCTTCCCGAAGCGGAAGAAGTGGAAGTGGAAATCAATGAAAAGGATATTCGTTTGGATATTTTCCATTCAGGTGGCGCAGGCGGACAAAACGTCAATAAGGTTGCTTCTGCCGTGCGTATTACGCACTTCCCTACTGGGATAGTCGTACAATGCCAAGACGAACGCTCGCAGTTAAAGAACAAGGAACGCGCGTTCAAGGTCTTGCGTTCGAGAATTTACGATTACTACAACGGCAAGAACAACAAGGAACGCGAAGAGAATCGTCGTTCGCTCGTAGGGAGCGGGGATAGAAGTGAACGTATCCGTACCTATAATTTCCCGCAAAGCCGTGTG
>JAZQZK010000160.1:0-4779 GCA_045634025.1 Candidatus Scatosoma sp. | reverse complement strand
CGCCTGAAACGGAAGTCACTTTTAAAAACAATTCTTTTTCTTTTGGCGATGCGAACCCGAACAAGCTAACGCCGTCTTCTTTGACTTGTAAATAGGTGTAAAGCTCGGCGATTTCCCCGATGGTGATTTTGCGGAAGGCTTCGCCCGAGCAGTACGCTTCGTAGCCTACGCCGTTTACGTCCAAAATCGCCGTTTCTTCGGTGATTGCCATTACTCGTCCTCTTAAATATGCTATCATTTTCTCTATTTACTCCGTGTTTATTTCTTATCGTTTGGGCGTATTGAGCCTGCCCGACCAACGCCTGTGATTCCGCTTAAGCCCGTACTCTTAAAGAGCGCGTTTGCGCTGGTTGCGTTTGAGAAGGTTTGTTTTCTCGTGGATTTTTTCGAGCGTTTTTCTTCTTCCGCCATGAGCGCTTCAAAGCTACTGCCCGATACCGCGTTGTTGCCTTGCGTTCTCGTCGTGTTCCCGACTGCGAACAGGTTGTTGAACCTTGAAGTGAAGGCTTGGCAAAGCGCAATCGCGAGCGCGTCTGCCGCGTCGTCGGGTTTGGGGATACTACCAAGTTTCAAAAGCGATGCGACGACTTGTTGAATTTGTTGTTTATCCGCCCTGCCGTAGCCTGTGAGCGCTTGTTTGATTTGCATGGGCGTATATTCAAAAAGCTTTCCGCAATGCTTGACCGCGCAGAGCATCGCAACCCCTCTTGCGTGCGCTACCGCAATACCCGTAGTGATGTTTTTGGTGAAAAACAGTTCTTCCATTGCGATTTCATCGGGTTTGTATTTCTCGATAACCTGCGTTACGCCTTCTTCGAGCATGGCAAGACGAACGGGCAGGGTTTCTTCTTTCGGCGTTTTGACTACGCCGTAATCGACTGCCCTGCAGTTGCCTTTATTATCCTTTTCAATAACCCCAAAGCCTAGCGTTGCTATGCCGGGGTCTATGCCCAAAATAATCATCTTGCCTATTCCCTAGTCAATTTTTCATCTAGATACTTTTATTTTATCCTAAATAAAGAAAAATGTCAAGCTTAAAATTAAACAAACGCAAAGAAAACGAACAAATATTTTATTTTGTAGACCGCAAAAAAGTGGCAGGTGGGGGTTGACAACGCTGAAAAGTGTTATATACTATAAGCAAGACATTCTTCGCAAGCGAAAACCAACGATCGAAAACCGATATCTCCTTGTTGTACCCGTCAAAGGAGGTAAACTTATGAAAGTTATCGAAGTTGTTAAGGTTTTACGGTTGTGCAAAGTTGACGTGCTCCTTTTGGAGTTACTCAAGCGGTTTTTGGGCGCGCTTATCAAGAAATTGATTGCCGTTCGACGCACCGTCAAACGAACGGTTGAGCGTCTGAAAATCGAATACGCGGACAAATAACTTTTCGGCTTGTTCGTAAAAAACTTGAAAGCCTTGGCAAAACGCCAAGGCTTTCTTTCTTATTTGGTTTTTTTGAGTTTGTAGAGTTCTTCGGTGGCGAGCCGTACCTTGAACACGCTGACTTCTTCCGATTTCGGAAAACAGAAGTATTGAGCGTTTAAGTCGCCTATATTCACGGTGTCTGCGATTTGATACCAGTAAAAGTCCGCGTTGATGGTGTAAATCGCCGTCGCGCCTTGACGATAGTCAAGCTTTCCGTCGCAACCTGTTAAAACAAATCCGTTTTCGTCGTGCTTGAGCGTGCCTTCGCCGACCGTGTAAATGGTTTTGGTGTCGACCATGATACGAATATCGACGGATTCGTTCAAGGCGTACTTGCCTTCTTCGAGTTCCTTTTTAACGCATTCGCGTTCCCAGTCCACCCACTTTGCAATCGACGAAAACTCCGTACCTGCCCCTACCGCTTGAATTTCGCCAAGCTCGGTGAGTTCGTATTCTTTTTGGCAGTTTTTACACGTTACTCTCGTACCTGCCCCTATCATTTTGCCTTCTTTGAGACAATTCGGACATTTATAAAGTACCCTATGCAAGCCTTCCGCGCGGTGTTCGTCCGCGATTACAAGTCCGTTTTCTTTTTGGGTTTTGAAGTTGTCAAAGGAGAATTTTTCGCGAATGATTGCGTTCAGTTCTTCTACGCTTTTATTCTTGATATCTTCGGGGGATAAAAGGTATTCCACCTTCGCCGTAACGGGGACTTTTCTTTTTCTTAAATTATTATACAGAGGTTGTCTTGCGAACGCGCCGTCGGTGATTACCGTGACGACGGGGACGTTAAAGAATTTCAAGCATTTGCCTAAACTATCGGGCAAAACCGTTGCCCTGCCGTCAAGCGAATACCCTGCCTCGGGGAACATCAAAATTGACGTTTTTAATTTTCTCAAGGCGTACGACATATCACGCAGAAGTCCTGCGCCCGTCGTGAATTTCTTGGTTTCAAGACAACCGATTTGGCGGAGTAGCCAGTCCTTGCCGATAAACGCGTCGAAGGTCGTTACGATATTGATAGGACGCGGATAGAAAATGGAAGAGAGAATTTCAAAGTCGATAAAGCTAGAATGGTTCATTAAAATCAGGCATTGTTCTTTTTTGCCGAGCTTTTCCATTCCGATTTTCTCGCATTTGAATTTGACGGCTAAAAGGTCTGGAATCGACACGATTTTAAGTAGCGTTCTAAATAGTATATTCGGCTTTTTGACCATTTTCTTTTTCGGCTTTATCGCCAAAACTTTCTCGACGTTCGCCTCTCTTACCTTGACTTTCATTTCTTCCCCTTTTCGCAATTAAAAACTGCTTATTGTTAAGTTTGCTAACATTATTTTACCATACTCTTTTCTAAATTGCAATAGTATGCAATCAATTATTTGTAAAAATTTTTAACAATTCTTCGTCGTTATAATAAAACACCCCAAGCCTGTTCGTTGGGCCTAGGGTGTGTGGTATTTCCTATTAGCGAATAAAGTTCGTTCGTACTCTTTCTTCTTGTTTGGGGGAGATGCCTTGCTCTTTGCCAAGCTCGATACATTTCAGGAGCCAAGCCATGTTGTAGCCAAGGTAACGCATATTTTGCAAGCCTTCCAAGTCCTGCAAGGTTTCTTCGGGGGTATTGCCGTGGACTTGGTTCCAGTAAGTACCTGAAACTACGGGCATATTTGAGATAGTGAAGTATTTATTGATTTGGTCGAACGTCGCGCTTGCGCCACCACGACGACAGCTTGCTACTGCCGTTGCGGGTTTGTAGCGGAGTTCCTTGCCACCGCTATAAAACGCTCTATCCATAAAGGACGTGAGCGCGCCGGACATGGACGCGTAATGCACGGGCGAGCCGAACACGAACCCGTCGCTAGTTTTTGCTTTCTCCACAAACGCGTTGACGGTATCGTCCTGCACGCATTTCCCGAGTTTTCTGCACGCGCCACAGCCCCAGCATCCGCCGATTGCTTCTCTTCCTATCCAAAAAATTTCCGTTTCCACTCCTTCGCTATTGAGCGCTTTTTCAACTTCTTTAAGCGCGGTGTAGGTACAGCCTTTTTCGTGGGGACTTCCGTTTACTAATATTACTTTCATATCGTTTTCTCCGTTTTATTATTTTTAATTTCGTAAATATGCAGGTCTTATTTCTAAGCCAAATCTTTGTTTTAGCCAAGACACGTCCGTGGACCAGTTTTCGATTTTGTTGCGACGGGCGTGTTCTTCGTTCGCTTTTGCAAGCGCGCCGTGATAGTCCATTTGAGAGCAGTTATTGACCTTCATAAAATGCGTCATCGCCACTCCTTCGTCGCCCATTAGTTGCGTTCTGCCGATATGCTTGACGAGATGACAGTTATGGCAAAGCGCAAGTACGTCTTCGAGTTTTTGCAGGGCGAGTTCTTCGTCGTAGCTCCATTTTTCGTGGGCTTCCATTCTACCGCCTGCGCCGCAAATCCTGCATTTATGACCTGCGCGTTTATAGGCGTCGCGACGGACCACGTCCCAGTCTTCCGCTCGAAGGATACTGCGAAGGTTTGCATACCAACATTCTTCAGGCACGATTTCAAAATCAAGCTTATACTTCTTCATCAAACACCTTTAAGCATTGCCGAAAGGCGGTCGGCAACGAGATTTTTTCCTTGAGTTCGTTAAGGGAATAGGTCGGTAAATCGACTTGCTCCGTTTGGATAAGCGAGATTTGCATATCCCATACGATATGCGTGAAAATATGCGTTGCCTTGGATTTTTTTAGCAAGGTAAAGTTTGAAATACCAAGCTCTTGCAACGCTGCTTCCGTCGTTAGATTGATAAAGGACGGGAACTCGTACATGCCTTTCAAAACGCCTTCTTTGCGTTTTCTAATCGCGATTCCGCTTGGGGTTTGGATTAAAAGAACGCATACCTGCTCCCTTCGTTTTGCTTTTTTCTCGGGTAAAACGGGGAATTTTTCTTGCGTACCGCACGCCTTACTTAAACAGATTTCAGAGAGCGGACAAACGCTACATTCGGGGTTTTGAGGTTTGCAAACCATTGCGCCAAGTTCCATTAAAGCTTGCGTGAAATCGCTACACAAAACGCCCTCGGGCGGATAAACTTCGCGCAATTTTTCGGTGAGATACACTTTATATTTCGGCTCGGAAATATCCGTCGGGTTTTGAGTGAGCCGTGAAATCACACGAAAAACGTTGCCGTCCACAGCCGGCTCGCGCTGGTATAACGCAATCGAGGCTATCGCGCCTGCCGTGTACTCACCAATCCCGTGTAATTTTAATAATTCCGCTTTGGTTTGCGGGAATTTCCCGCCGAATTTTTCTACGATTACCTTTGCCGTTTTCTGCAAATTTCGCGCTCGACTATAATATCCC